>CANRLN010000063.1 GCA_947631445.1 uncultured Clostridia bacterium | reverse complement strand
CACCCTAAACATTCTCTGCGTCTGCGGATCGACCCCTCCTCGGTGGGGCGGGAATCAATCACTTTACTGTCGGGATAACCGCAAGTCGGACACTTCATTTTAGATCTCCTGTTCCATATATATTGTTCCGGCCGGCATTTTATCACAACCGGTCGATGGTTTTTAGTTTTCTTGCTGACTTCAATAGATTCACGATTATAAAAAGCCCCTTTTCCCTTGCAGGCATAATATAATTCTCCAGTAACCGGCACTGCAATTACACCAACAACCGGTTCGCCCTTATAAACAAGACCAATATTAACCGTGAACATATCGGTTCTGCGAATAAATTCAACCGTGCCGTCCAATGGGTCGACAATAAAACATAAATCACTTTTAAGGCGTTCTAAATTATCCTCGCTCTCCTCGCAAAGAATTGGAATTTCGGGAAAATTATCCTTTAAAATAGTTGTTATTATTTTTCCTGCGGATTTATCCGCTTGAGTTACAGGACTGTTATCCGCTTTTATCTCAATTTCAAAGTCATCATTCTGATATACCTGCATTATTTTCTCTGATGCCTTTTTTGCGGCGATAATGCAAGCATCAAGGTAAACACTAAAATCCATATTTTTCTCTCCTATTTCTTATGTCTTTTGAAAAATTCACTTATATTATTAAATATACGTTTAAATAAATTAGGCTTTTTCTTAACCTGCTCATCATTTGGTTCTTGTTGTTCTGTTTCTATATTCGGAGCAGGTTCACGGATTGGCTCGACTGTCGGTTTTTGCTCCATTTCTATATCTGGGGCAAGCTCTGGCTCGACTGTCGGTTGTTGCTCTATTTCTATATCCGGAACAAACGGCTCGGGGATTGGCTCGATTGTCGGTTGTTGCTCTATTTCTATATCTGGAGCAAACGGCTCGGGGATTGGCTCGACTGTCGGTTGTTGCTCTGTTTCTATATCCGGAGCAAACGGCTCGGAAATTGTTTCGCTTGGCTTTGCCTGCAGTATAAATAATTCGTGACTATTAACATCATTCCCCGACAGCTTTACAAACTCATTATCTTTCATTTGGTAAGCGTTCGCATCGTCCTGCATAATCGTACTAAAAATGCTTATTATTTCCGCTTTGATTTGTGGGTCGGTTACCTTAAAAGCGGTTTCCACTCGCTTGGTGGTATTTCTTTTCATAAGGTCGGCTGAGGAAATGTAAACATTGGTATGCTCCTCTTTACCAAATATGTATATTCTTGAATGTTCAAGAAATCTTCCCACAATAGATTTAAGTTGTATATTCGGCGAAAAATAATCATCATCGGAAAATCTAAGACAGTTTACACCCCTGACGCAAGCTTGAGTTTTAACATTACTTTTGGCAGCGTCCACAAGTGCATCTATTATTTCCTTATCATTAAGACCGTTGCATTTTATGCCTATATAGCAAGGAAGATAACTTTTGGCAAGTGCTATTTGTTCGGCTATTTCTCCCATTATCTGCCGTTTAAATTCGGTAGGAGATGTAATCAGCAGATTGTTTATCTGTGGGATTTGTCCGTTTTCCAAAGCATCAAAAAATATTCTTGTGTCCTCAACCGCTGTTGGGTTTGCAGTAATAAGTGATAAATCAGTGTATATTTTAGCGGTGGTTTCATTATAGTTTCCCGTGGATACCTGCACCACCGACCCGCCATTTCTTTCGATAAGGCATACTTTGGAATGTGTCTTAAAATCCTTGAATCCTAAAATTACCCTACAACCTGACTTGATAAGTTTGTTTGCCACCTCAATATTGTGTGCCTCATCAAATCTTGCACGAAGTTCCACCAAAACAGTAACCTGCTTGTGATTTTTAGAAGCATTTACAAGTGCATTTATAATCCTGCTATTTTTGGCAACTCTGTATATAGTTATTTTTATGCTACTTACATTGCTGTCACAGGAAGCCTGCTCAAGAAGTTGAATAAAAGGTTCAAACGGCTCAAATGGCAAACAAAGCAGTTTATCCTGCTGATAAATCTGTTCAAACAAATCCACATTCAGATTAAATTTATCGGTGGTTTTGCTTGGATAACAATCATATTTAAGATAACTGTATTTATTATTATCAATACTTTCAATCCACGACATATCAAGCGGAGAATTTTCCACAAATATTTTGCGGTCGTCAATCCTAAGAGAACAAAGCAATCTATCCGCAAACGGCTTGTTATAATATAACCTGTCAAACACAACTCTTGTTATCTCAAGATTTTTTCTAATGCTTAAAAATTTAGTCATGTTTTCAAGATATTTTTTTGTATTGCTATCATAAAATTGATTTGGGTCAAGGTCGCAACTGCGATTTATTTTAAAGGCAACCTTTGCAAGAATTTCATAACCTACAAAAAAGCTTTCAACATTTTCAGCAACCGCCGAATACACACAACATATATCGCCGTCATTCAGCACAATTCCGCCACTATCTGTTTTGACCAGTCCAACATATTCCTTGCCATTATATCTTAACAAACAGGCAATATAAAAACAATCTGGTTCAAGAAAATCCAGTTCAAAGTTATCATACACATTAATGGTAATTTTTTCTTCCAAAATGTTTATGTTATTTTTTAAAAATTGCTTTTGCTCGTTTGAAAAAATTCCATGGATAAAGTTTATTCCCTGTTCGCCAAGACGGGACAAAAACTCCTTAAAAGCCTTGTCACGCTGACTTAAGGATTTATTTATTTTTTTTCTTGCCTCCAAAATAAGTTCGCAAGGAAGCTGACGGGTTATTCCAAAAGATTTAGCACTGTCAAGCAGCATATCATTATACATCATAGCCCATCTTACCGAAAAAAATTCGTCAATGTTGCTGTTGTATATTTTAAAAAAATTAATGCGTTCCAATAGTGGCAAATCTTCTCGACTGGTCAAATCCAGCACGCGGTTATTAAAGTCTATCCAAGAAAGTTCACGGTTTTTCAAAACATCTAAAATATCAGACATATTCAACAAAATCCTTAAATTAATATTTTTGTTTAGGGGTGTAAAAAGTTTTATACTAAAAATATCTTTGCTTCCTCCGCTATATGTTGGGAAGACAATTAATAAAAATCACTCTTTTATAGTTTTTTTACAATCCCTTTGGTTATATTATATCATATTTTTTATAATTTGTCAACAAATAATTGTTAGTGATTTTATAAAAATAATTTTTTAGTAATACAAATTAACCAATATAATACTATTATAAATATTATTATAATATTATTGTCATCTAATTTACCACAACATCATTTTCATTTGGCAATTTAGATTCTATTATAAGTTTGTTTGGCAAACACACTATTGGCAAAGAGCCAAGCCAACCACTGTTGACACAAACCTTGTCGGGGCAGTCAGCGGACTGCATACGAATTTTGCCGTCTTTTATTTCTATTATATTTTTTCGTCCTTCATACTCAACCTCAATTGTTTGGTCAGGTTCTTTGTTTAAATCAAATGTATAAAGTAGCTTTCCATTTTGGGTTACAGTAACTATATTCTCAGGTTTTTTATTTAATATATAAAAGGTAAACACCCCAGAAATTAAAAATATTATAATTATAACAGCTACAAGAATTTTTTTTGCCATTTTTTCACCTCTCAACTATAAATAATATAACAAAAGGGTACGGTGATTGCCGTACCCTTTTTTGATTTATACACTCACCCAATAAGGTGCGATAATATTATGCTTTACCTACGCTGCCGAAAAGTTCCATTTTTTCCTTAACAGTAGCCTTGATTGCTTCAGCACCGGGAGCAAGAAGTTTTCTTGGGTCAAAGCCCTTACCCTGCTGGTCTTTACCTTCTTCGATATACTTTCTTGTAGCCTCTTGGAAAGCGAGCTGGCATTCTGTATTAACATTAATCTTAGCAACACCGAGAGAAATAGCCTTTTTAATCATGTCAGCAGGAATGCCTGTGCCACCGTGAAGAACCAAAGGCATATCTCCAACCTTTTCCTTAACTGCTGCAAGGGTTTCAAAAGAAAGACCTTCCCAGTTTTCAGGATACTTACCGTGAATATTACCAATACCAGCAGCAAGCATTGTAACGCCGAGGTCAGCAATAGCCTTGCATTCGTTAGGGTCAGCACATTCGCCCTTACCAATAACGCCGTCTTCTTCACCGCCGATAGAACCAACTTCAGCTTCAAGAGAAATTCCGAGAACATCACAAGCGTTTACAAGAGCGGTTGTCTTTGCAATGTTTTCTTCGATTGGATAGTGAGAACCATCAAACATGATAGAAGAAAATCCTGCATTAATGCAAGCCTTTGCACCCTCAAAAGAGCCGTGGTCAAGGTGGAGAGCAACAGGAACAGTAATACCGAGTTCCTCAATCATACCTTTAACCATTCCAACAACAGTCTTGTATCCTGTCATATATTTTCCTGCACCTTCGGAAACACCGAGAATTACAGGTGATTTGAGTTCTTCAGCTGTAAGAAGAATAGACTTTGTCCACTCCAGATTATTAATGTTAAATTGACCTACTGCATAGTGACCTTCCATTGCTTTTGTAAGCATTTCCTTAGCTGATACTAATGCCATAATAAAATCCTCCAATATTATTTGAATTTTTAGTATATCATAGGAGCGACCCCACTTGTGCGAACACTCCTACAATTACCAACTGAATATATTATACCACATTTTTCATTGCTTGTCAAGAGTTTTAAAAATTTTTTAACATAGTTTTTGCATATCTACATTTTAATATATTTTAATTAAAAAAGTAGGCATTGACTTTTTGCCGAAAAAGCTCTTCTATTTTTGTATAAAATATATAAACAAATTGAAAATTTAATGAAATAATTTCTAAACTATTGAATATTTGATTTTTTTATGTTATAATTAAAGTAAAGAAACAAACTTGTCTTACCAGAATATCTGTGGCAGGTTTTACAAATATTTGTAATATTGATTGGAGTTATCCCTTATATGCACTACATATGGAACGTTTTTACCACTATACGAATTTCAGATTTATTGGATATTGCTTGTCTATCCTATATTATATTTAAGGGCTTTCAGCTTATACGAGAAACCAAAGCAATGCAGCTTTTTAAAGGCATTTTAATAATAGCAGGTGTATACCTTGTTTCAACCTGGTTTAAGCTGCAAACCATGAGGCTTATCTTTAAAACCTGCTTTTCGTGGGGACTGCTTGCCCTTATCATACTCTTTCAGCCGGAACTAAGACGTATCCTCGAAAAGGTCGGCAGAACTTCTGTTTCCAGCTTTTCAATGTTCTCCGGTTCTTCGGACACCGACCTTGTTTCGCTTTGGACAAATGCGGTTGACGCAATATGCAGCACCGCTCAGGAACTTTCCGCTTCCAAAACAGGTGCTTTGATTGTCTGCGAACGACAAACAAAACTCGGTGAACAGATTGCAACCGGCGTTATACTGGACTGCAAACCTTCCACCTCTATTTTTGGCACTATATTTTTTCCAAACACTCCCCTGCACGACGGTGCTGTTATAATCCGTGATGGCATGATTCATGCGGCAGGCTGTTTTCTTCCAAAACCTCAGAATGAAGAACTTATCAACAAACAGCTCGGTTCAAGGCACAGAGCCGCAATAGGAATGAGCGAAAATGCTGATTGTATTGTTATAGTTGTTTCGGAAGAAAACGGAAATATATCGGTTGCCGAAGACGGAACGCTTACAAGAGGATATACAAAAAACAGCCTTAAAGAACTGCTTTCCGCAAGGCTTATTCCTGTGGATACTTCAAAGGATACGGCAGAAAAATCATTGCCGCAAAGACTTTCAGAAAGGCTGGGTTTAAAATGGAAAAGAAAAAAATAAGCCTTAACAATCTGCTTGAGAATGATGTAAGCCTTCGCATTATATCAATTATTCTTGCAGTAATTACATGGTTTGTACTTTCAGTAACCTATTTTCCGAAAATACAAAAAAATATTGTAGATGTTCCCGTTACCCTTTCGCTGGACAACAATTCCTTTGCTGAAAAGGGTCTTTCTCCAATAAATTTTAAGGACACCAAGGTTGAGGTTACAATCACTGGTCCCAACTATGAAATAGGAAACTACTCCAAATCCGACCTTACTGCTACTGTAAATGTAGACACAGTAACCAAGGCAGGAACATATGATTTAAATATAGAAGTTAAATCTAATCATTCGGCAGACGACTGCGACATTGTTTCGGTCTATCCGAACAAAATTCCTGTTACCTTTGATGCAGTTATTACAAACGAAGTTCCCATAACGGTGAACGCTCCCAACATTTCGGCTAAAGACGGATTCGTTCTTCAAGAAATTAACGTTTCTCCGTCCAGCATAAAATTAGAAGGTTCGCAAAGTCAGATTGACAAAATAGTAAGGGGGGTTGTTAAAATTGATGACAAAAAAACAATCGATACTGACTATTCCGCATCTTCTGAAAAAATAACCTTTTATGATAAAGACGACAACGAGGTTGAAGTAGACCCATCAGCATATTCCGAAACAAAATATCAAATAGAATGTGCGGTCTATAAGAAAAAGACTTTGAATATCGAAGTTGGGTTTTCCGATTGCCCCAAAAACTTTGATATTAAAAGCCTGCCTTTTAAACAGTCTGTATCGTCAATCGAGGTTTTAACTCCTAATCTTAGCAGTGACAACAAACAAACAATAACCGTTGGAAATATCTCTCTTTCGGCTGTCAACTTAGAAAGTGCTTATACTTTTGATATTCCTCTGTCGGCAGGTGAAATAAATCAGAGCGGAGTGGATAAAGTCTTTGTTACGTTTAATCCAAAGGGTTATTCAAGTGTTGAATTTACCATTGAAAACTCGCAGATTAATATTAAAAACAGTCCGCTTAACAAAGAAGTAACCCTTGAAACCCAAAAAATTTCAAAGGTTCTGCTTTATGGTCCGAGCGATATAATTTCTAAAATAAACGCAAAGGACTTGTCCGGAGAGATTGACCTAAGCTCTAACGCAGTGGCTAACGGTTCATATAGCAAAGAGGTTATAATAACTGCCAAAGATTACAATAATGTTTGGTGTTTTGGAAAATATGAAGCGTCGGTTACTGTTTCTGACCCACAAACCGATGATGAAAAAAAATCCGACAGCACCAACTCTTAAACCAAAAATCGAAACCAAGCAAATCTAAACCAGAAACGAGGGAAATTTTATGAAAAACTTTAAAACATTCTTAAAAAAATCTATCGCTTTTATATTAGCTGCCAACATCTATATTATCTCAACCGCTCTTAACGCTTTTGCAAGCAATTCGGTTACCATCACAATGACGGTCGAATCGGATTATTCGGTAGTTGAAGACGTGGTAAAATATACAAATGAAATACGAAACAACGTTGGTGTAAATGCTGTTACAATTGATTCTGCTTTAACCGAAGCCGCAATGCAAAGAGCCGCAGAACTTGTTGTATTTTTTAATCATACCCGCCCCGATGGTCTTAATTCAGGTCTTAGCCTTGTTAAAGCTACCTCAAAAGCTGAAAATATAGCTTCTGGTCAGTTAAATGCAAGAGATGTTGTGGACGCTTGGAGAACCTCTCCGGGACATTATGCAAACATGACTGCCAGCAATTATTCTTCAATTGGTGTTGGCTGTGCATACTACAACGGCACTTATTATTGGTGTCAACTTTTTGCAAACTCCAAAGGTGACGGAATTTCTGTCAGCGGTGTTTTTGAAAGCGATTATGATGTAAAGGTTGCAAAATCCAATATGGTTATGGAATATAAAGGAATTACAAAGATTGATGGCAAAACCAACCCAACCTATAAACCAACCATAATTTCTAAAAATATAGGATTCGGCGAAACTTTTTATGAAATCACTGCGAATTTTCTTGATTATAAATCTTCAAACACAAACGTTTTTGATGTAAACGAAGACGGCGTTGTCAGCTTTAAAGGAAAGGGCAAGGCTACCCTTAACATATCCCTTAAAGAAGACCCTTCACTTTGCACAAACGTTGAAATTCAGGTTGCGGGACTTCCTGAATATGTTCCCTCACCGAACGAAAGTTCATCCTGTCAGGACGACAGTTCTTCTAAAATTAATAATGTAATCGATTCCAATCCAACCGATATTTCTCAAACAGATGCATATCAAATGGGCGATGTTGACCTTAATGGAAAGGTCGAAACTACTGATACCCTTATGATTTTAAAACATGTAGTTGGTATTGTTTCGCTTGACCCAACACAAGCTAAATACGCCGATGTAGACGAGGACGGAAAAATAACCACTTCTGATGCACTTCTGGTATTGCAAATTGTAGTAGGAATTTAAAAGTTATGCCCCCTGCTTAAAAAAAGCAGGGGGATTTTATTATTTTATATTAAATTCTATTTTTTTGCCACCAATTGTTTCAGACACATCGGTTATGGTTACAAAAGCTTTAGGGTCGTTCTGAACAACAATCTTTTTAATTCGCCCTATTTCAAAGCGGTTTGCCACACACTGTATCATGGTTTTTTCCTCCATTGAATGTACTCCAGTGGCACTAATAACCGTAACACCTCTTTTAAATTCTTCGTTTAAAATATCCGGAAGATTGGTATCCTTATTGGTTATTATCTGAACTGCTTTTGCCTTGTCAAGACCTTCAACCACAAAGTCAACAGTTTTTATTCCAACCATATAGGTTATAATAGAATAAAGTGGCAACTCCCAACTTCCGAACACCAAAGCCGAAATAAGATATAAAATTACATTATATGTCATAACAAAGCTGCCAACCGTGCAGCCTAATTTTTTGGCAAACAGCACCGCCATAACCTCGATTCCGTCAATCGCTCCGCCAAAGCGAATAACAAGACCACTTCCAACACCCGAAATTGCTCCACCGAACACAGCTGAAAGCAGTTTGTCACCTCCAGTAAAAGGCGAACCACCAGAAAAATCAATAGGTAGAACATTGCGGAAAACAAAGGCAGTTATTGAATATATTGTTATAGCATACAACGAATAAATAACAAAATCCTTGCCCAGCTTCTTTCCGCCGAATATGTAAAAAGGAAAATTCAGCACTATAAGAAACAAACTAAGAACAAGATAAGGCGGGGTTATCATATCCAAAAGAAAAGCCGTTCCCGAAATGCCACTGTCAAAAAGCTTTACAGGAGCTAAAAATAAAGTAACCCCCACCGCATTTACAATTCCCGCCACAGTCAGCATTATGAAATTTTTCATTTTAAGTTCTTTAATAAAATTCAAAACAACACCTCCACAAAATTAAGCTATTACAAAGAGCAAATTAAAGGGATTTTCGCCACCGGTCAAAAGCTTTATGGTTATCTTAAACTTTTTGGCACGCTTTCCCTCAAAAATCTTTACTACCTCGCATTTGTCGCCCCAATCAAGGTCAAAATTAGCATCAAGCCTTCTGACAAAGCTTCCGTTTATCAAAACCTCCGCAATAGGAGCGTTTCCGTTTTTATAACGCTTAAAACCAATATATACAAGTTTAGAGGGCGGAATTTCAAGTGTTATGCTATCTCCTGCTTTTTTTGCAAGCCAGCCTTCTTTAAAAACATCTTTTATTGCTTTTCTCTTGCGATTATCAATTTTAAATCCGTCCAATTGTGCTAAACATTTATTGTTGTAAAGTTTGGCATTTTCCAATCTTGCTTTGGTAAGCTTTTGGGGAATAGAATAATCCTGCTCAGTTTCGCCGGCACAATAAAGTTTCTCTAAAAATTCGCTTACCAAATCGGCAAGCAGTTTATGCCCTTTATCGTTTGGGTGAAGCATATCTTCGGTTATTTCCTCACGGATTATATCCCCTGCCAGAATTTTTGGATAAAGGGCATCACGAATACTAACCCCCGAAAGATTATAGTGCCGTGCAATCATCTTGTGAATTTCCTGTGCATTATGTCCATCATCATAATAAAGATTGTGCATAAGCAGAACCGCCGCATCAGATTTTAAAAGTTTCCGCACAAGGCTTTCATAACTCTCTAAAAATTCTTCTGTGTTTTCATCATTCACCGAAAAATCAATCATAACAATATCTGGCTTTAAAGCGATAACCTGCTCATCAACCCTTGCCGAACCAAGTATAGAGGTTGTAGCCCCTATTCCCGCATTTATAAAATTAACCTCTTTAAATTTATCCTTAAACCATTTTTGAACAAGGCTTGCATAACAGCGATTAATCCTTGTAGAATTTGCCCCTTGTGTTATTGAACCTCCAAGAAAAGCCACGGTTATTGGATTTTCTTTTGCCTTTTTAAAAGCCTCTGCAACTCTATACAAATTTCCAAAATAAAAATATTCTTTCATAGTTCCACTCTTTTCAATTGTTTTTACAAATACTTAAACTGCGACCGTTGCCAAAAATTTTTTATTGCTCTTAACCGCAGGCGGAAAATAAACCATAAATGTTGTTTTTGGCACAAAAGAACAATAAAAATTTCATGATTAATTGCTTAATAGTACATTACAACCGGCGTTCCCATTTCAACATTTTCATAGACAAACTTTGCTCCTTTAAGTGGCATATTAATACAGCCGTGCGAACCGTTACGCTTATAAATAGTTCCGCCGAAAGCGGTTCTTGCTTGTGTGTCATGCAGTCCAATTCCTGCAATAGCAACCCTCGTCCAATAGTCGGAATAGGAAGTCCATGAACCCTCCGAATTTCTGCCTTTCATGGTGTAACCTGTGGCTTTATACCAAACTTTGTACACTCCGGGCAGAGTTTTTCGGTCGGAGGGGTACGGCTGACCCGAAACAATATCACATTCATATTCGAGCTTACCGTCTTTATAATACCAAAAATGCTGTGAAGATAAATCCACCTCGCAATAGGTATCTCCTATATCGCTTTCGGCTGTACGGTCACTTTCAAGACCTGTATAAACAAAATCGGTATCCCCCCAGCAATCCTCAATATAATAATATACAGGGTCGGTTGTAACATTCTCGCCTTTTTTAATATAATCAACAAGAGCATCGCAGGTTTCGTCTTTATATATCCACCAGCCATATACGGCATCGGTACTGGTTGGAACGGTTATATCCCCTTGCCATGTGGCG
>CANRLN010000062.1 GCA_947631445.1 uncultured Clostridia bacterium | reverse complement strand
CCCCTTGCCATCGGAATACTATTGGTTTGACGAAGCTTTATTCCCTCAAGTTTTTTTCCACAAACCTCAAACAAATCTCTTGCGGATATGTAAATAAGATTATTTTTGTCGGTAGGCACTTTAATATTGTCGGCGGAAGAAATTTCAATTCTGTCGCTTTCTTCCATTTCAACATAGTTATAAAAATTAAGGGCAAGACCCAATGCGTCAAAGCCTGCTCCCAAATTTGCACTGGTTGCAGGAATACGTATTTTAAACATAATTTGCTCCAATTCTAAAAATTTTAAAAAATTTTACAACCGCCGCAAACAAAGGCTTGCAGCGGTTGTGATTTTGCGTTATTTTATTAAAGAAGTCTGATTTTGCTCTTAACTTCTGCTTTGTCCTTGATTTGGTCAAGCTTTTTGTCGATTTCTCTTTCAACCATTGTGGAAGTAATGAAAGCAAGTTCATTTTCAGGGCGATTGTCACGTTCGATAAAGAGAACAGTTCCAAAGGTTTCTGAAAGTTTGCTTTTTATGTTTGCAATATCTTCCTTAACCTCAACACGAACATACATACTAACTTTAGCGTCCTTGTAGTCGGCAATAAAGTTGTTATCTTCGCTGTCGTCCCAGTGGAGAGGAATAGAAATAGAGTGGTGCATAAGGCAATCGATAATATCGCCAACAACTGCGGAAGCGGTGGGGAGCTTGCCTGCTCCTGCTCCATAGAACATAACATCGCCAACGCCATCGCCAGTGATAGTAATAGCATTAAACACATCATTGACATTTGAAAGAAGATTTGATTTTTCAACAAATCTTGGGGAAACCATAGCATTGATTTTGCCATTTTCAAGCATTGATGCACAGCCAATAAGTTTGATTGCAAAGCCTGCATTTTCGGCATAAGCCACATCATCAAGAGTGATGTGGGATATACCCGAACAATGAACATAGTCAGGATAAATATGCTTTCCATAAGCAAGAGATGCAAGTATACAAATCTTACGGCAAGCGTCATGACCTTCGACATCGGCAGTTGGATTAGCTTCCGCATAGCCGTTTTCTTGGGCAAGCTTAAGAGCGTCCTCAAATGTCATCTGGTCATTAATCATCTTATACAAAATAAAGTTGGTTGTGCCGTTTAAAATACCGCTTATTTGAAGAATTTTGTTTCCTGCAAGGCACTTGTTAAGAGGGCGTATTATAGGAATACCGCCACCAACGCTTGCTTCAAAAAGATAGCTGCAGTTATGTTCATTTGCAAGTTTGATAAGTTCCGCACCATGGGTTGCAACAAGTTCTTTGTTTGAGGTTACAACGCTTTTGCCGGCACTTAAAAGAGCCTTGGTGTAGTCATAAGCAAAGGTTGCTCCGCCGACCAGTTCAGCGACAACCTCAATTTCAGGGTCATTCAAAATAATATTGAAATCTTTTATCATTCTGTCTTCGTAAGGGTCGCCAGGGAAATCACGCAGGTCAAGAATATACTTGATGTCGCAGTCACGTTCCACCTTTTTGTCGATTGCCTCACGATTTTTTTCAAAAAGTTCAACAGTTCCTGAGCCGACAGTGCCATAGCCGATTATTGCTATATTTTTCATTTTAATTCTCCTTTTTAAGTGTTATACTGTATAGTAAATCCTTGCGAAAAAGGATTTTTATAACTTACATTATTATTTATTTTTGCTTTTGCCAATTTTAGACATTTGCATTCAAATAAAGTTTCATATAAAGAATTATACCACAAAAAAAACAAAAAGTCAAGTGTTTTTAATTTTTTCACTATGACAATAGCATTTAGGTTTAATTTTACCAAAAAACTATATAAAATATACAATTATCGTATTTTTTGTTTTTTTTATTGCAAAGATTTTTTAAATCTTTATTGTATTTTCCCGCCTACAAAGAGATGGCAGGATTCTTGCTACAAATGGATAAAGCTTTTTTTAACAAGCCATGATATAAGCAAAATGTTTCTTTGAGTATAAAAATACATTGCAAATTCGGCTATTATTACTAAAAATTTATAGTGTATATGAAAAAAATGCTTAAAAGTACTTTACTTTATTTTGAAAGTATGATATAATAAAATTATTGGTGTAATGTTTTAAAAAATTTAAGGGTGGCAGTGTGTCGGGTGTTTTTCTGTCGCATGGTTAAATATAGTTATATACATGAAAATAATAAAAAATTTTTGAAAAGCTTGAAAGGTTGGTAGCACTCTATGAAGTTTGGATATTTTGATGATAAAAACAAAGAATATGTAATAACCAATCCGCAAACCCCTTATCCGTGGATTAATTATCTTGGAAACAAGGATTTTTTCTCTATAATTTCCAATATGGCAGGAGGATACTGCTTTTTCAAAGATGCAAAGCTCCGAAGAATAACAAGATACAGATATAACAATGTTCCGTTGGACGGTGGCGGAAGATATTTTTATATAAATGATGGCGGGTGTGTTTGGTCGCCCTCTTGGCAACCTGTCAAAACCCCTCTTGATAAATATGAATGTCGTCATGGAATGGGATATACCAGAATTACAGGAGAAAAAAATTCGCTGTGTGCATCGGTGTTGTTTTTTGTTCCAGATGATTATAACGGCGAGGTTCAAAAACTGACCCTTACCAACAATTCCGACAAGGAAAAATCCTTTAAACTTTTTTCTTTTGTGGAATGGTGTCTTTGGAATGCAACCGACGATTGCGAAAATTTTCAGAGGAATTTTTCAACCGGCGAGGTGGAAATCGAAGGCAACACACTATACCATAAAACCGAATATCGAGAACGCCGAAACCATTTTGCTTTTTATTATACTAATGCGAAAATCAGCGGATTTGATACGGATAGAGAGGCTTTTTTAGGAATGTACAACGGTTTTTCCGAACCGGAAGTTGTGTTTAAAAATAAATCTAAAAATTCGGTGGCACACGGTTGGTCGCCGATTGCCTCCCACGGCATAGATATAACCCTTGAACCACATCAAAGCAGGGATATTATATTTATTTTGGGATATGCCGAAAATGATGAGGACGACAAGTGGGACGAAAACGGCAATATAAACAAAACGGTCGCACACAACATGATAAAGCAGATGGACAATAGCGAAAAGGCGGACAAGGCTTTTGAAAAAATGTGTCAGCGTTGGGAACAGCTTCTTTCAATATATAGTGTAAATTCGCCAGACGAAAAGCTGAACCGTATGGTTAATATTTGGAATCAATATCAGTGTATGGTAACCTTTAATATGTCAAGGTCGGCGTCTTATTTTGAAAGCGGAATAGGCAGGGGAATGGGCTTTAGAGATTCCAATCAGGATATTCTTGGTTTTGTGCATCAAATTCCCGAAAGGGCAAGAGAGCGTATACTTGACCTTGCCTCCACACAGTTTGAGGACGGTGGTTGTTATCATCAGTATCAGCCACTTACAAAAAAGGGAAACAATGCTATCGGTGGCGATTTTTCGGACGACCCATTATGGCTTATTCTTTCAACCGTTGCATATATTAAAGAAACAGGGGATTTTTCTATTCTTGATGAGCAGGTTGCATTTGACAGTGACGAAAAAAACAAGGCAAGCCTTTTAGAACATCTTAATAAATCTGTTTTAAGGGTTTGGAACAATGTTGGGTCGCACGGACTGCCCCTTATTATGAGGGCGGATTGGAATGACTGCCTTAATTTAAGTTGCTTTTCTAAAAATTCTGGCGAGAGTTTTCAAACCCATATCAGCCCCAAATTTGGCGAAAATAAATATTCCCAAAAAGCAGAATCTATATTTGTTGCTGCACTGTTTTGTTATGTTGGTCATGAATTTGCAAGACTTCTTGAACGAATAGAACTTTACGACCAATCAACCGATATTGAAAACAAGGTTGAACAGATGAAAAATAATATTCAAAAACACGGTTATGATGGTCAATGGTATCTTCGTGCCTATGATGACGATGGAAGAAAGGTCGGAACATGGGATTCGCAGGAGGGTAAATTGTTTATAGAACCTCAGGCTTTTTGTGTGCTTGCGGGAATTGGCAGAAAAAGCGACCGAGATTTAAGTTCACTTAATAATGTTAAAAAATATCTGGATACAAAATATGGGCTTATGATATGCTATCCTGCCTATTCAAGATATTATCCTGAATATGGTGAAATTTCAAGCTACCCTGCCGGATATAAAGAAAATGCAAGTGTATTTTGCCATTGCAATGCTTGGATTATATGTGCCGAGGCAACAATGGGAAACGGTGACAGAGCTTTTGAATACTATTCTAAAATTGCTCCTGCTTATCTTGAGGATATTTCGGAAATTCACAAAACAGAACCCTATGTTTATGCACAGATGATTGCGGGCAAGGACGCCGACAATTTTGGAGAGGCAAAAAACAGCTGGCTGACCGGTACGGCTTCATGGAATTTTGTGGCGGTTTCGCAGTATATACTTGGAATTTTTCCCGAATACAAAGGACTTAAGCTTGACCCCTGCATTCCCCACGAATGGGAAGAATTTTCTGTCACAAGAAAATTCAGAGGGGTTGTTTACAATATACATTTTTCCAACCCTCAAAAGGTCAGCAGGGGAATTGTTGCAATTGTTGTGGACGGCAAAAAAATATGGGGAAATATACTGCCAATGTTTGAAAGCGGAACGATTCACGAAGTAAATGTCGAAATGGGCGAGATTGAATTGTAATAAAATTCAATCGTTTGCTTTTTTGCAAGAATGGTCAATTTGCGTTGTTAAAAAATATTATTAAAAAATACTATAAACAGCGTTTTTGTTCATACCCCTTTTTTGTGTATGTATTGACAAATAAAATTTAATGTGATATAATAAAATCATACTATTAAAACTAATTGTTAAAATAAAGATTAAAATAAAACTATATAAAAATTGTGTAAGAATAAAAATATCCTTGTTTTCCCTGCCAAAGGCGGGGAAAACAATCGGGAAAAATAATTTTTCAGGCAGTGATATTTTTGGTTTTTTAACCATAATTTATAAAAAGATTTATGTTTCCCTGCCTGATTATATTAAAAAAATTATATTCAACAGGAATAAATTATTATATATTGAAAAGGTGACTGTATTATATGGAAGATATTAAACTTTGTATGGGCTGTATGAACGAGCTTGATGAAAACGGCAAATGCCGTTTTTGCAAATATGACGAAAATGTTCCACATCAACCGCAGTTTCTTGCCCCTCATACACTTTTGGACGAAAGATATATTTTAGGTAGGGTGCTTTCTTTTAATGGCGAGAGTGTTTCATATATGGGATATGATAGCATCGCCAAATGCAAGGTGGTTGTGCGTGAGTATATGCCCGACACCCTTTGTGAACGTGATTTGCAGACAGGAATGGTTAAACCTAAAGAAGATTGTCTTGCAAAATATAAAACATTTATGGCGGATTTTGAGGAATTAAACCGTGCCTTGTCCAAAATGCGAAGTTATCATCATGTTATAACCTGCACTAATATTATAAATACCAACAATACAGCCTATGCTGTTTTAGAATATGCCGAGGGAGTTTCGCTTAAAAAATTTCTGCAGACAAACAAAGGCTATCTTACATGGGAACAGGTTAAGTCAATGTTTAAGCCACTTTTTAACACCCTCAGTCTTATTCATAAGTCGGGTCTTATTCACAGAGGACTTTCCCCCGAAAATATTATTGTTACTACAAACGGCGAACTTAAGCTTACCGGATTTTGTATAAGTGCCATAAGAACGGTAAACAGCGGACTTTCTCAGGAATTATATTCCGGATATGCTGCCCCCGAACAGTATTCGTCATTGGAATGGCAGGGAACATGGACGGACGTTTATTCTATTGCAGCGGTTATGTACAGAATTTTGACCGGCTGCGTTCCTGTGGACGCTTACAACCGCATTGAGGACGAAACACTTATTGAACCCGCAAAGATAAATACAAACATTCCGTCGCATATTTCTAATGTTATCATGCAGGCTATGAGGGTTAGGGGGGAAACAAGACTTCAAACGGTAGATGAATTTGTAACCAAACTTTTTGACCAGCCTGCTCATAACAATTCGCATGGCAGTACGCAGATGCACAAAGCCCCCCAATCAGCAGGGCGTAAACCTGTTCCAAAACAAAACAACTCACAAAAAACAAATGGTTCTGCCGGTTCTGTAAAGCCGAAATCTCAAAATAAAACCAACAATAGAAATAACAACAGGTTAGAAAAAAATCCTCCTCGGAAAACTGCCGAACAAACAAAGCTTGAACCTTCAAAGGTGCTTGCTGGAATAGGTGTTATTACTGTAACGGTTGCATTGGGACTTTTTGCACTGTTTCAGATTGTATCTCCTGCTACCAACAGCACCCCAATTACAAACACACAAAGCAGTGTTGCTGAGCAGTCCTCCTCTGATATTGACCAAAACAGTATTGACCTCGGAACAGGCAAGAAAATGCCCAATGTGCTTTCGCTTACCTATGATGATGCAATGAAACAGCTTGGAACGGATTTTGAGGTTGAAAGAAAATCTGGTTATAGTGACGATTATCAGAAAGGCACTATAATGGAACAAAGTATACCAGAGGGTGCGGATTATTCCCCCGAAAACTATAACCATCTTGTGCTTACCGAATGTATGGGAGCGGAAAATGTCAGAATCCCCGAATATACAGGTTTTAACCAAAGGGATTATTTAAGCAAGCTGGATGAACTTAATGTAAAATATGTTATTGAAGAAAAATTCGATGAAGACGCAATGTCCGGTTATGTTATCGGCACAAGCGTTGAGGTTGGGCAGAGCATTAATGTTCTTTCGGAAGATGTGCTTACCGTTTATGTCTGCAAAAAGCAGGATTAAATCAGCTACAGTATAAAAAAATACAGCTATTAATAAAATTGTTAATATTATAACACGCTTAGAAATTGGCGTGTTATTTTTTTGTAAATTTATATGGATTTTGTGGCGAAAGCGGTCACAACAGGACGATTTTTTATACGCCTGACAGGGTAGATTTTAGGTTTGTTTTTGTGATATAATTAAAGAAAAAGGCAATTTCTTTATTGCAAAAAGGAGCAGGAAAATGACAAGTCTAAAAAAAATAGGCGAAATTATAAGTGTTCGGGCAGATGAAATAAGGCTTAATCCCAATCAGCCACGGAGATATTTTGAGCCAAGCGAGATAAACGCACTTGCACAAAGCATTGCAAACTGTGGAGTAATACAGCCACTTACTGTAAGGGAATGTAACGGCGGTTATGAACTTGTGTGCGGAGAGCGTAGGTTGAGAGCTTCTAAAATTGCAGGGCTTACATATGTTCCATGTGTTGTAATTGAGATAACCGGTGAAAATTCGGCAGTGGTTTCGTTGATTGAAAACATTCAACGAAAAAAGTTGGATTTTTTTGAGCAGGCTGACGCTATTTCAAGGCTAATTAAAAATTATAATGTTTCTCCCGAACTGTTGGCACTGCGTCTTGGAATGTCACAGGAGGATATATTAAATAGGTTAAGGCTGGTAAATTTAGATGCGGAAGAAAGACGACTTATTATGTCTTATGGCTTGTCCGAACGCTATGCAGAGGCATTTTTAAAGATTAAATCAAGACAGCAAAGAATAGAAATTATAAAACTGGTGGGAGAAAAACTGCTTGATGTTGAGCAGGCTGAAAAGCTTGTGGAAAGCGAAATTGACCAGCAGAAAATTATGAAAAGTTTTCAGAAAAGAATGGGAATTTTTAAGGATATAAGGCTTTTTATAAATACTATTAACAAGGCAATAGAGGTTATGAAAATGGCAGGGATATGTTGCACCCTTGAAAGACAAACGAGTGAGGAGAGCCTTAAATTTATTATTACTGTTCCAATAGATAAAAAAAGCAATACTTGATAAACTGTTTAAAATATACTGTAATACAAATGAAAATAGGGACTGGTCAATTTGCGTTGTTAAAAATAAAAAATTTCATGTGTTCCCCCGCCATAGTTGAGAAAATGCTAAAAATATAATAAATATATTTGACAAAACAAAAAATATGTGGTATAATTAGCTTGTAAGGTAGAATAAAATGCTTTATAAAATAAATATTTTTTGGAGGCTTTTTTATGGCTATAAATAATTTTAATAAAGTTGATGTTACAGCTGATTTTAATCCTTTTGAAAAAATTGGCAAGAATTGGACGCTTGTTACTGCTACTGACGGCGAAAATTATAACACTATGACAGCTTCATGGGGTTTTGCAGGGGTTATCTGGAACAAACCCTGCGTTACCGCTCTTATTCGTCCGCAAAGATACACCAAAGAGTTTTTGGACAAGGGCGAATATTTTACCCTTAGTTTTTTCCCAAATGAACTTAAACCAGCTCTTAGCTTTTGTGGTTCGCACAGTGGCAGGGACTGCGACAAGGCAAAGGAAACAGGTCTTAAACCCATAAAGCTTGACAATGCTTATACTTTTGAACAGGCAAATTTGGTGCTTGTGTGCAAAAAGCTTTATGTTCAGCCTATGGATAAAGAATGTTTTGTGGATAAATCGCTTGTTGAACAGAATTATGCAAACGGAGATTTTCATATTGCATATATAGGCGAGATTGTTTCAGCTTACGCTAAAGATTAAATAATGAGGTTGAAAAATATGAAAATATTAATGATAAATGGAAGTCCACATAAAAATGGTAATACTGCGATAGCGTTTGAACAAATGAAAAAGATTTTTGACGCTGAAGACAATATCGAAACGGAAATTTTACATATAGGTAATCAGGGTATTAGAGGTTGCATTGCCTGTCGAACCTGTTCTAAAACTGGAAAATGTGTGTTTGATGATATTGTAAACGAAACAGCAGATAAATTTAAAGAGGCAGACGGACTTGTTGTTGGAACACCGGTTTATTATGGTTCTGCTAATGCAACTTTGATAGCATTTCTTGATAGATTATTTTTTAGCACATCTTTTGACAAAACAATGAAGGTTGGAACGGCAGTGTGTACTGCCAGACGTGGCGGAATTACAGCCACTTTTGATGAACTGAACAAATATTTTACCATTAGTGGTATGCCAATTGCCAGCGGACAATATTGGAATGGTGTCCATGGCAGAGAAATAGGTGATGCAAATCAAGATGCAGAGGGTTTGCAACAGATGAGAACTGTGGCAAGAAATATGATATTTTTGATGAAATCAATTCAACTTGGAAAAGAAAAATTTGGCTTGCCACAAAAGGAAAATTTTATTGCAACTAATTTTGTTAGATAAAAAAATATAAAACCCTCGCCACAAGTGAGGGTTTTAATTATATTTGGAACTGGTCAATTGTCCACTCCACTATATTTAGGATTGTTGCGGACTACACAAAATTCTGTCAAGAGGTTTTTTTATTCTTGATAGGAAAAATTTAACGATTGTTCCGGTCAAGATGGCGGAAATTATTGTACCCTCTCTTGTGCCAACAATATTAAAATGAAAGAAAACAAGCGAAAGTAACACGGAAAAAACAACACACAGTACATCAAAGGCAATTTTAACATTGCCAAATTCAATATGTGTAGTGTCCGAAATTGCTTTTACAAAAGCTTCCCCAGAGTTCATTATAACATTTGCAACAACCGAAAGCGAAATGCCAAAACCTAATATTACTATTCCTATAAGCACCAATAAAATTTTGGTAAAATAATTTTCAATAGGTATATATGAAACTATCCACATTCCAAAATCGGTGAAAAGTCCAAACAGAAAAGAAAGGGGAATTTGTAAAAACTGTATTGGCTGGAATTTCTTTTTAAGTATCAATATTTGACCAAGTATTAATACGCAGTTCCATATTATAAGCCATTTTCCAAGTGAAAGCGAAATAAATTTACAGCTTACAACATTTGCAACCGAAGAAATGGGGGATACTCCCAGTTCGCCGTGTTTGGTAAAGGCAACCCCAAGGGCGGAAAAAAACAGGCTGACCATAAGCAATAAATAACGTTTAAACACTTCATTCTTTTTCATCTGAAACATCACCTTTTAGATTATCATTTATTTTTGAAAGCAATTGATTTAAAAGCTCTTTTTGGTCATCACTAAAATTTTCAAAGGCTTTTTGTTCAATGCTATCAAATTCTTTTTTTATGCGCTCCGCCTGAACTCTGCCTTTTTCGGTAAGATAAACATACAGATTACGGCGGTTGGTTTCGGATTTTTTTCGGAAAATAAGTTGCTTTTTTTCCATTCCCAGCAAAACAGAGGTTATTGTTGCGGGTTCAATTTGGCAGGCAGTGGCAATTTCCTTTTGAAAAGCACCATTGTTATCCAAAAGAAAATCCAACACTTTAGGTTGCCCCAAGGTAAGTTCGGTGTCTTTAATGTTTGAAAACAATGCTTTTTGAAACAACAAATGGTTTGACATAAGCAGATAATGAATAGTTTTTTTCATAATATTCTCCTAAATTTTTAGTATAACAAAAATAGCCTTGTTGATTATTTGTAGCGATATTTCCCCATCTATGACGGGAAAAAATAAAATAGTTATAATTCTAATAATTAGACTTCTAATAATAATTATATATCATTTTTTTCAAAAGTCAAGATTGTTTGCTGATTTTCAGCGATATTTATATTTTTTGGAGGTTGTGTTATAAAAAATATAGTAATACTAAAAGTGTCTTTTTTTCTCTACAGTAGGTGAAATATTAGGGGGTGGCTAAAAGATTTGTTTATAATTTTGGGTATTTGTAGTATTTCCCCGCCATAGGCGGGGAAATACACAAGACTTTTTTTAAAATTTGATAAATGTATTTTTTAAACAACGTTATTTAATTATTAAAATTAAATAAAAACATAAAGTAATTATATAAAATTTTATAATATTACACAAAATATAATTTTTCTAAAATTTTTTCTTAAAAACTATTGACAAATGCTTGTTTTTATGGTATAATAACTAATGTCGCAAGGATAAAGATTAATAGGCTGGTGTAGCTCAGTTGGTAGAGCAGCTGATTTGTAATCAGCAGGTCGGGGGTTCGAGTCCGTCCACCAGCTCCAGTAATCTTTATTTTTGTGTTTGGAAGAGTTCCCGAGTGGCCAAAGGGGGCAGACTGTAAATCTGTTGCTTTACGCTTCGGTGGTTCGAATCCACCCTCTTCCAC
>CANRLN010000061.1 GCA_947631445.1 uncultured Clostridia bacterium | reverse complement strand
GAAACGCGAGATTTCCACGGTCATATTCAAAATTGTGGCGTGAAATTTTCTTTCGGTGTCGTAGGTGTCGTATTTTTTGGCAAGTCCCTCAATATATTTCATTGCCTTGTCACGGTCAACCTGAATTTCTCCATCTTTAAAAGAAATCCAGCCAATAATCTCTTTGCCCTCAAGTTTTTCCTGTGTATAATCAAAATCATAGGTAACCGTCATGTTATAAATTTTATGCACTGTATCAAACTGCTCTTTCAAATCATCAGCGGAGATTTCCGGTTTTACCGATTGCATATTATCCTTTTCATTAAAACTGAACTGTCCATTTTCAAGACCCTCAGTAACAAATTTAAACATACTTTCGCTATCATTTTTTTCGCCATTTTTTCCTTCAATCAATCTGCAATCTTCTGCCGAAATATCAATGGTAGCATTTTCGGCAGAAACATTTGTCCATTCTATAGAATTTATAAAATCCTTAAGCTTTTGTTTATCATAGGTTGGTATAATATCCAACTTTATATCCTCTTTGTCGGCAAGAGCGGTAAACCATGCAGCATGATTTTGTGAGTTATAAAATTCTTTAACCCGCTGTGAACAATCCACTTTATAATCAATATCCTCAAGCGAAATGGAAAGCTTTGTACCATCACATTTAGTTATATCTATGCTATCCGAGGTTATACTATGCTTATATATTTTGCTTATACTGTCCTCAACGCTAAGCCCTGCAACATTAAGACCGTTAATACTTGTGTTTGGCAGAAATTTGCCAGTATATTTGTTTTTTCCCACCGAATAGGAAACGGCACCGGCGGCTAACACGACAGCAAGAGCCACCGCCGAACCAATAATGATTTTGCTTTGTTTCTTCTCCATCTTATTTTTACCTTTCTTTAATATAAATATAATTTTTTAAAACATTAGCAACTTAAACTTAAACAAATGGCATAATTAATATAATCTATTAATTATTATTGTAACACAAAAGCTTATAAAAATCAACAAAAAATTATACCAAATTAATCAATCTTTTACGATATAATTCTAATAACAATTAACAAGCATTTTCTATTTTTATAATAATATTGTCACCCAATCGCACACGGAAACAGGAATGGTCAATTTGCGTTTTAAAAAAATATTTTTATAAAATTACTAAAAAAATCTTAAGTATTTTTCTGCTTGCGGCGGAGAAATTACTGTAAATAAGCAACAATATAAACAACGCTTTTGTTAACTTCCTGTAGCAAAATAGTATTGACAAAACACAAAAATTGTGATATAATAATTATAAATGTTCGTTTTACACCCTGTTGGGTGTGTATTGAAATATCAATAGGGAGTAATAATTAATGATAAATTTTAAAAGTATCGTTCTGCTTCTGACTACAGCTCTAAGCCTGTTTTCTTTTGGCGGTTGCGAAAAAAAGGAAAAAGAACCACCAACCGAAAATTCATCGAATGTTCAAACAATAAAAGAAGATAAAAAAAGTGACAGCGAAATTTCTGCCGAACCTGCTACAACCGAAGAAGAAGAAATGCCTCACACAGGTGGAGTTGTGCATATATCCTGTGTCGGAGATACATTAATACATTCTTCAATATATGAGCAGGCTATGTCGCATGGCGATTTATATAAAAAATATAATTTTGATGAAACCTTTAAAAATGTTAAAGATATGTTTAAATCTGCTGATTTAAGCATTGTCTGTCAGGATACTATTATAACCGATACCCTTGAACCAAGCGGTTATCCTAATTTCTGCACCCCATCGCAAATGGGTGACGCCCTGATTGATATGGGGTTTGATGTTATTGCTATGAACAGTCCTCATATGCTGGATTATGAAAATTCCGGAGCATACGAAGCATTAAAATTCTGGGAAAAGAAATATCCCGAAATTATGACATTCGGACTTTATAAAAAGCAAAGTGACAGTTATAGCATAAATATTTATAGCGTTGGTGGAATGAATATAGCATTTTTAGGATTTTCCCAACCGCAATATGATTACTATACCGATAATTCCAACGGAGCATATCTTATGCAAACCGATTCGCAGGAGCTTGAACAGATTATAAAAGCTGCAAAAAAAGAAGCTGATGTTGTTATTGTATCAGCTGGATTTTCACAGGATAATTATGGATATGTTAGCGATTATCAAAGAAATCTCTGTCAGGACATGGTAAACTGGGGAGCAGACTTAATTTTAGGCAGGTCGCAAAGAGAGATTAAGCCCTGTGAATATCTTACAAGACAGGACGGAAGCAGAGGATTTGTTTTTTATTCGCTCGGAAATTTTGTGTCGGGAATGGATTCTTCAGGGGCAATTGGCATTTGTGCAGACCTTGACATTGGCTATGATATACGCTCTCACAAGGTGACCATAGGCAATATACAAATAACACCGCTTATCACCGAAAACGGCATAGTTTATCCATATAGTGCTTATACTGGGGATAAAGCTTATTTTGACCAGATACTCAGCAACAACATTCCAAACGAATATATAAAAAAATAAACGCACGCAAAATATACAAATACTTTATTCTCAGAAAGGGATAAACCATGGACTACAAACAAGAATTTATCGAAATCTACAAAACTAACATAACCCGACGAGGTTCGGAAAAACTGCTTGAATACCTTGATAGCGAAAAATGCGATTTTTTTACCGCTCCTGCCTCCACTCGATACCACCTTTCGCAAGAAGGCGGACTTTGCAGACACAGCGTTAATGTTTACCGTTGCTTTAAAGACTATCTTTCAAGGGCAAGGGTAAAAGAAGTTTATGGACTTAATCCAACCGAAGAAAGTATAGCTATAATGGCTCTGCTTCACGACCTCTGCAAAATCAATATGTATAAAACCTCTATGAGAAATGTAAAAAACGAACAAACAGGACAATGGGAAAAGGTTCCTTACTACACTATTGATGACCAAATACCTTATGGACACGGTGAAAAATCCGTTTATCTGGCAGAACATTTTATGCGACTTACCCACGAAGAAGCATTCGCTATTCGCTGGCATATGGGATTTTCAGGAGAAGAACCAAAAACTATAATTGGAAATGCTCTTAATATGTATCCTCTTGCGGTTACCTTGCACATTGCCGACATGGAAGCAACCTTCTTTGTTGAAAAGTAATAATAAATCCTCCACTTCTAAAGTGGAGGATATTTATATTCTAATAAGTTAAGATTAAAATAAAATTTAAAGTTTGACAAAATCCTCTGCCCCGTGTTTACACAGCGGGCAAATAAAATCTTCTGGTAATTGCTCTCCCTCATAAATATAACCACAAACCGAACATTGCCAGCCTTTTGACTTTTTAGCAGGCTTTGGCTTTACGGAGGATTGATAATGTTCATAGGTCAAACTTGCTTTATCCGACAGCTTTTGGGCATCAGTAATTTTTACGGTAAAAAGTGTATGCGTACCAAAATCAGCCGTATCCATAACCTCGCAACAGATAATAGCATTTGCATATCTGTCAATATATTTCAGTCCGTTTTCTGCCTCTTTAGCATAATCTATTTCGGTGAATTTGTCGCAATCTCTGCCCGATTTAAAACCAAACTGTTCTATTACGGAAAACGGAACATCAGTGGTCAACACCGATATGTTGCATTTTTTCGTATCAATCAAAATGTCATGTGTGTAGTTTGATTTGTTCACAGCCAAAACTGCCGTGTATGGATTGCTTGTAACCTGCATAAAAGTATTGGTAATACAACCCGTGTGTGTTTTGCCTTTGACACTTAAAACAAAAATGCCATAGCTTAAAGCGTACAATGCTTTTTTATCCATATTTTAACCCCATTTCTTTTTATATTTTCATATAATAATATATAACACAAATGCTTTAGCATTCTATAATTATTATAACACATTTTTTACAATTTGTCAATATAAATTTTGTAAAAAAATTTATATTTTTATTCAAGTTGTTTTCTCGCCAAAAGCGAAAAAAACAACTTGAAAGTTTTTTTATTAGTTTTTAACCTTTCAAAGAAATGGCATATGCCATAACCTCCACTTTTTGTCGTGTGTTTAATTCTGCAAAAATTTCCAGAAGTTCCGCAGAAAGTTCGTCCATTTTAGGAGAACTTATATCGCAGGCAATTGGCGAAAAATTCCCATTGTCGCCACCTATAATAATATTATGCCCCGCTCTTTCTTTAGCTCGTCCCAACAAGTAATCCATAGATACTCCTAAGTAGTCGGCAATTTTAGCCATGCTTTCGGCACTTGCCCATGACCCCGCACGCATAGACGCCAACGCATTTTTGGAAAGTCCACAAGCGGAAAGCATATCTGAAATTTTTATACCTTTTTCTCTAGCAACATTTTTTATTTTTTGTACAGTTTCAACAGTTTTATACATATTTAGTTACTCCGTTCTATGCAAAAATATAAAATATACTTTAATATTGGGAAAATACTTGACTTTCCCATAATTTTGTGATATAATAAAAGTACAAAAAAGCCTAAAATTAGTATACCATAATTTTAAGACCTTGTCAAGTGTTTTTCCAAAAGTTTATAGAATGGGGAGATTTTATTTTGGATAAGAGAAAAAGAAGAAATTTTGACATTGCCCTTGCAACCTGCTATCAAACCGAAGATATACCCGCATATGACGATGGAAAGGAGGAAGAAAAGACACTAAAAGATGAAAAAACTCGTATATTAAGGCTAATACTTAAAGATACGCTTACAACTAAACAAAAAGCATATTTTTCCGATTACTACTGCACAGGTTTGAAAATGCATGAGATTGCCAAAAAATATGGTATAAGCACTCCAAGCGTATCGAAGGCTATAGCCACAGGCAAAAAAAATTTAGAGCGGGAATTGCGGCACAGTTTGTATTATTTTTTAAGATAGATATGAAAATTAAATATTTAAACTAAAAACAAGTTTGTTATAAAAATTAACTTGAATTAAATAAAAGTATTTTGACAAGTCGCAAAAATTATGGTATAGCAAGTATAGAATATGAAAATATTCATACCCTTGTTATAATGGCATATAAGCTAAATTGTATTCTACCGAAAATTTTTTACAATACCGGTTGAATGTTATAAAAAAACCCTTGTCGATTTTTATAAAAATCGACAGGTTTTTTTTTATTATTGTTAAAAAATTAACATTGACAGAAATTAAAAAATGTGATATAATATGTGTGTATTATTTTTTTGGAGGCGTTAATATGAAAAGTATTAGCAAGCGACTGCTGATTCCGGTCGCAATTTTAGCAATTATTTTAGTTTTTGTCTGTGTCTATATGGCAACAGGTATTAAAGATGTGGTAGAGATAGACGGTGGACATCTGCCACTTATTTTTTGCCTGCCTTTTGCAGGTATGCTTTTGTCGGTTGCCATTATACCATTGATAAACGGAGAATTTTGGGAAAAATATCGTCCTGCTTTTGTTGCTGGCTGGTCATTGCTTTTCTTGGTGCCGTTTGCCATTGCATACGGTGTGCCATCGGCGATGGAGCATTTTCTTGAAGTTATCATCGGTGACTATTTAACCTTTATTGTGCTTCTGTTTGGGCTTTTTTGCGTATCTGGAAATATAACCATAAAAGGCTCTCTTGAAGGCACTCCCAAATTAAATGTTCTGCTTTTACTTATTGGTGCGATTCTGTCCTCTTGGATTGGCACAACGGGAGCATCAATGATTATGGTACGTCCGCTTATCCGTGCTAATAAATGGCGTGCAAGAAAAGTTCAGGTTATGGTATTCTTTATCTTCTTGGTTTCCAACGCCGGAGGCTGTCTTACACCGGTCGGCGACCCTCCGCTACTTATGGGATTTATGCGTGGCGTAGACTTTTTTTGGTCGCTTAAGCTTCTTCCTATTCTGCTTGTAAATACAGTTGTATTATTGTCACTTTTCTATTTGATTGACCGTAATGCCTACAAAAAAGACCTTGCTGACGGACTTTTGCCCGAAAGCAAAAAGAACCCCGCAAAAGAAAAAAGACCACTCAGAATCCTTGGACTTCACAATATAATTTTTTTGGCTGCAATCGTCGGTGCGGTTGTGCTTAGCGGTGTTCTTCCAACCCTTTCCGCTTTTCAAGATGCTGAGGGAAATGTTCTTGGAATACATATTTACAAAGAAGTAACACTTACCTACCCTGCTATTATTGAAATTGCTATTATTTTGCTTTGTGCATTTCTTTCTTTTAAGACTACAAGACGTCAGGTTAGAGTTGCCAACCAATTCTCTTGGGGAGCAATTCAGGAGGTTGCTGTGCTGTTTATTGGAATTTTTATAACCATGATTCCAGCTTTGCTTATCCTTAATGCAAAGGGTGCTGACCTTGGTCTTACCAAACCTTGGCAGATGTTCTGGGTTACAGGACTTCTTTCCAGTTTCCTTGACAACACACCAACCTATATGGTTTTTATGACTGTTGCCGGCACACTTGGAGCAACCTCTGGTATTTCAACAACCATTGGTATTGTAAATCAAACAATGCTCAAGGCTATTTCTTGTGGTGCAGTATTTATGGGTGCTAATACCTATATTGGAAATGCTCCAAACTTTATGGTTAAGAGTATTGCTGAAGAAAACGGAATTAAAATGCCCTCTTTCTTTGGATATATGCTTTGGTCGCTGTCCTGCCTTATTCCTGTGTTTTTACTTGATATGATTATATTCTTTATATAAAGCCAAAAGCAATGCATTAATTATCAATTTTCCTTGCTTGCCGAAAGCAGGGAAAATTTTTTGTATAAATTGCAAAAATATGTTGACAAATCATTTGTTTTATGGTATAATATTATTATAAAAATACCAAAGGAGTGAAAACTATGATTAAACATTATGAAGGTAAACTGGGGAATTTTGACTATGATAATGCCTGTTGGGAAATAACACAATACGGTCTGCATTATGTAGGCGAAAGCAAAAAGGTAATTTTGCCAAAAGGTTGTACAAGTTGTTGCGGAATGTTCGCTTCGCTTTCTACGGTAGATGAACTTGACCTCAGCGAATTTGACACAACAGGAGTTACGGATATGTCCTATATGTTTTCGGGGGCGGATATTCTTTCCAAAATTGATGTGTCCAAATTTAACACCTCAAGCGTTACAACCATGTCGCATATGTTCGCCGACTGCCTTAGAATTAAAAATCTTGACCTGAGCAGTTTTGATACTTCAAATGTTACAAACTTTAACAGTATGTTCTGCAACTGCTCCAGCCTGCGAGAACTTGACCTTAGTTCTTTCAATACTTCCAATGCAACAAACTTCCGTTCTTTTACAGCAAACTGCACCAATCTTAAAAGGATTAATCTTTCAAGTTTTGACACCTCCAATACAGTTCAAATGGAATCCATGTTTGCAATGTGCCGAAGCCTTGAAAAGATAGACCTTTCCAACTTTGACACTTCAAAAGTGCTGGATATGAGCAATCTGTTTTCTTTCTGCACCAGCCTTAAAGACCTTGATATTTCGGGTTTTCAAACAAGATATTGCAGGGATATGGAGGGTGTGTTCAAAGGTTGCAAAAAACTTAAGTTGCTTGAAATTCCCAATATTGACACCAAACACGCCGAATTTATTGACGGACTTTTTGAAGGCTGTTCCAAACTTATGCTGCTCAATGCTCCAAAACTGCGTACCACCCAGTTTGGCGAAGATGTGGATAATATCTTTGCAGGCTGTTTCAGACTTGGGGTTGTGTATGTTTCAAGAAGCAAAACACAAAATGTGCTTAAATTTTTAAGCGAAAGGGTTGTCACAATCAAAGATGTTGACCTAAAGAAAGAATAAAAAAAACGGTTTGCCGCAAGGCAAGCCGTTTTTTGGTATTTTCACAATGTTACAGCCTTGTTTTTGCCGGTTCGCTTTGCTTCATACAAAGCAAGGTCAACTCTTGTGCAAAGACTGTCTATTGTATCTCTGCCCTTTGATTCTGTTATGCCAAGACTTATTGTCTGCGGTTTTGCATTTGGAAAAACTGCTAAGCCAAAAAGCTTTCTGACACTTTCAGCAACCTCCAGAGCCTCAGAACAAGCTGTGTTACGAAGTAGCAGCATAAATTCCTCGCCACCCCAACGACCGGCGGAAATCTTTTTATCAAAGCAAAAACTCTTAAGTATGTCCGCAAGCGAAATTATAACAGTATCTCCCTCTTGATGCCCATACACATCATTCACCTGTTTAAAATTATCTATATCAAGCATTATAAGTGAAAATTCTCTTGTATTCATAATTTTAATTTCCTGTTCAATCTGAAACTGTATCTCCTTTCGATTGTAAAGACCCGTCATTCCATCAATTACTGCAGCTTGGGTCAGCTGTTGATTGACGTGTTCAAGCTTTTTGTTTATCTCCTCCAGTTCCAAAGAGGTAGCACTTATAAAATTGGCAAGCCTTGAAACAAGCGGTTTCTTAGAAATGCCCTGCATTTTTTCGGTGGGAGGTATATTTTTAGCAATTTTTTCGCCCTCTTTCATTCCAGCAACAACAAGAGTAACATTGTGTTGATTTAAATTTTCACCATTTCGCATAAACTCACCATGAGAGAAAAAGCCACAAGAGGGCGAAATATTTTTAAAAGGATATATTTCATAGGTAGGCTCGGCTGAACCCCAAAAGGTTTTCCTCGCCGCACAGGAAAAAATATGCATTATATCTGGCTGAAAGTTTAACATTTTATGACTGTCCTGCTCAATACTTTGCAGAATTGTTTGAGGGTCACCGTAGGAAATCCGTACGGTTGAACCAACATCAATATCCGAAGTTACGGTTATAGAGCCGTCTTTGTTGCTGGATACCGGAGTTCGCAGACAGGTTGTGCCGTTGTGTTCATAAAGCAAAGGAAATTCAAGAGCGTTGTAAAAAAAATTCTCATCATTATTTATATTAAGATATTTATGATATATGTCAAAAGCAGGAATGTTATCCAATTCATAAATCACACAACCACTTGATTTTGTAACATGAAAATCTCTCCAAAGCGGTTTCCAGCCAATAGTATTAATGGATTCAATATAAAGCTGCTCACCGCTGTAAAATACAACAACCACTCCATTATCGCTTATCTTCCCATTTTTAGAAAACACAAGACATTGGTCACTTGAAATATCATCACTACAGGAAACCCCTCCAAAAATATGTACTCCCTTGGAAATTCCCTTTAAACCGTTGCAAAAAGGAGTTGTAGATTTTTTCGGAATGGTAAAATAAAGTTCTATTGCTTTTACGTTTGGAGTCTGCTTTTCTTTTTTTAGTATATCGGCAGTTATGCTGTCGCTGTCCTGTTCATACAAATCATATTGAAAAACATATGCCCGAGTATCTTGTTTTTCAAACAAAGTGCATACAACAGTTGTTTTTCCAGACATCTGACAATCTACAATATTTCCGGCAGTAGAACACCCAAAATATATATCGTCCGGAAAAACTTCGCTTATTTTACCGCACACCTGCAAAATTTCATCGGGATTTATACCTTTAGAATAAATCTGAAATATTTTATTGTTTTTTAATTGCTTAAGCTTTTTTAAATCTTTTTCAAATGAAATTACATCTGCAAAATCAATTTTTACCTGCCTCATGCCTACCACCCTCTGCATTTTTAATTTACTATTTTATCCTGCTTCTATATTTTGTATTCCTGCACAATACTTTATAATAATTATATCACATTGTGTTAAATTTGTCAATAGAAAAACCGAATTTATTTTAAAAATAAATTTCAACAATAAGTTTTGTTAAAAATAACCCATTCAAACAATTGCATTTGCCATTTGCAGATGAGAAACATATATAAAATTATTTATAAAAATTGATTTATGTGAGTATTTTGCAAAAAGGGTTGACTAAAGGTAAGTTTTGTGGTATAATAATATTTGAGAATATTAAGAAAAAGTTAAAATTATCAATTCCTATTGACATCATATGAAATGTATGGTATAATATAATTGGTTTAAGCTACAATATTAGTGTACTTCATACCAAATTATATAAAATCATATATTTTTCAATTTTATTTTCTGTAATTTATCAAAGATTAAAATGATATAGAAAGGGTTGATACCATGAGAGTTTACGCAGATAATGCTGCTACAACCAGAACAAGCCGTAAGGCACTTGATGCAATGTTGCCTTATTTTACAGATGTGTTCGGCAATCCCTCAAGCCTTCATACTTATGGGCAAGAGGCTAAAACCGTCCTTGAAGACGCAAGAGAAAGAATTGCGAACATTATTGGTGCAAAACCAAAAGAGATTTATTTCACCTCCGGCGGAAGTGAGGCGGACAACCAAGCTATTGTCACCGCTGCCATAAATGGTGCAAACAAGAGCAAAAAACATATTATCTCCTCCAAGTTTGAACACCATGCTGTTTTACACACACTGCAAAAACTTGAAAAACAAGGTTTTGAGGTAACTCTGCTTGATGTCTATGAGGACGGCTATGTTCGCCCAGAAGATTTGGAAAAGGCAATACGTGAGGACACCGCCCTTGTTACTATTATGTTTGCAAACAACGAAATCGGCACGGTTCAGCCAATAAAAAAACTTGCTGAAATCTGCAAAGAAAAAAAGGTGCTTTTCCACACGGACGCTGTGCAGGCTGTTGGACATCTTGAAATTAATGTTGCTGATTTGGGGGTTGATATGCTTTCGCTTTCTGCCCACAAATTTCACGGACCAAATGGAATAGGTGTGCTTTATGCAAGAAATGGCATAATGCTTAGAAATCTTATCGAGGGCGGGGCTCAGGAACGTGGAAAACGTGCAGGTACTGAAAACATTCCTGCTATTGTGGGAATGGCGGTTGCTCTTGAGGAGGCTGTTTCCAAACTTGATGATACAAAACGCATTGCAGGACTGAGGGACAAGCTTATTTCTGAACTTACCAAAATTCCTCATTCCAAACTAAATGGCGGAAATGGCGGAAACGGCGAAAGACTTCCCGGAATTGCTAACTTCTGTTTTGAAGGAATAGAGGGTGAATCCTTGCTTTTGTTGCTTGATGATGATGGCATTGCCGCATCTTCTGGTTCTGCTTGCACCTCCGGTTCGCTTGACCCAAGCCATGTTCTGCTTGCACTGGGACTTCCTCACGAAGTCGCTCATGGTTCGCTTAGAATATCCCTTAGTGACGAAAACACCGAGGAGGAGGTTGACCATATTATCAAGTGTGTTCCAAAAGTAGTTGAATATTTAAGAAATATGTCGCCCGTGTGGGACGAACTTCAGAAAGGAGAAAAACAATATGTTATACAGTGAAAAGGTAATGGACCACTTTAGAAATCCAAGAAATTTAGGAAAAATGGAGGACGCTGAC
>CANRLN010000060.1 GCA_947631445.1 uncultured Clostridia bacterium | reverse complement strand
CCAGCTTGGCATTCAGTTAGGGTATGAAAAGAAAGAGTATCATAAGCCGAAATATTCAGAAGATGCAGAAATTCGTGAAATACAGCGTAAAAAGAGAGAACGCTTTGAAAAGTGGGAAAATGATTCGTGGCATACAATAAACAGCTATCTGTGGTTTGTAAGGGATTGGAAAGAAAAATACAAGCCAACTGATATAAATGCAGAATTTGACAACAGATTTTCCTATGCTCTGATACATCTGCCTCATGTTGAGGAATTTTCGTATGATTGGATTACTCAGTTTAACAATGAAGAAAAAGTCGGCTACAAGTGGGTTGTTGATGAAATGAAAGAATTTCTCATCAAATACAAAATTGAAGAAAACCCACAAAACCCAGAAAGTCCAAAGGCGGAAAATCTTCACAGAATATCAGGTTGAACAAATAAAGTGCTATTTATTTGGTGAATACAACAAGAAAATCCACAAAGGACAGAAAGTCCAATGACAAAATTAGAAACAATTCAAATCAATAAAAAATATAGAATTCATCATATCCCTTGACATTCTATCTGATATGCGCTAAGATTATGTTACAGGGATATGCCATAAATCTATGTTGATTGAAAGGAAATCGAATTATGGCTACAATCACAAAACGAGGAAACAACTTCCGTATAAAAGTTTCCTGCGGATATGACGAAAATTACAAACAGATTATCAAGTCTACTACATTCAGACCTCCTGCAGGTGTTTCACCAAAGAAGGCTGAGAAACTCGCACAGGAATTCGCCTTTGAATTTGAGAGAAAATGCAAGGACTACACAGAATTGCATGAAACAATGAAATTCTCTGAACTTGCAGATTGGTACTTTGAGAATTTTGCTCCTATTGAGTTGAAAGAAAGTACTGCTTACACATATCTCGGTCAGTACAACAAGCATCTGAAGCCTGTTTTGGGCAACATGAAGCTGAAAGAGATAACAACTCCGAAGCTTACAAGAATCATGCAGTCCTATGACCTGAATCCAGCGACAATTCGCAAACTTTATGTTGTTCTCCAGAGTATTTTTCACAGAGCAGTTGAACAGGGATTTATACGTGAATCACCTTGTCACAATGTAATTCTTCCTAAAAACAAGAACAAGAAAAAGGTTGTTTCACTTGATGAAGACGGAATTCAACGCTTTATGCATCTTCTGAATACAAAGCCTTGGGACGAGGATTTCAAGAGAATCATCAAGGTATTGATTTATACCGGATTCCGTTCAGGTGAATGTCTCGGTCTTATGTGGGAAGACATTGATTTTGATGCAATGACCATTACAGTAAATCATAACCTTACAGACATTGGTGGAAGACACGAGCTTGGTACTCCGAAAACTGAAAGCAGTCAAAGGACTATCGGAATGAGTGATGTTCTTGCTTCTATTTTCAAGGAGCAGAAAAACTATATCGAACAGCTCTCAAAGTCGCTTGGTGATGAATTTGCACACCCGGAAATGGTTTTCACTTCTGCAAATGGAAATTATCGTGACAGATGTTCAGTTTATCATTCCTTGAAACGCTTTATTAAAGGAACAGAGTTCGAAAATCTCACACTTCATCAGCTCAGGCATTGCAATGCAACTCTACTTCTCAATAGTGGCGTAGATTTGAAAATTGTATCTGAGCATTTAGGACACTGTGACATAGGTGTAACAGCTAATATCTACGCAGATGTTCTCAAAAGCACAAAAGTAAAGGTCGCAAATCTTGTTACACTGAAGTTAGAAGAAAATACAACAGAAAACGAATAAACAAAAATATCCGTCCTGCATAAACAGAACGGATATATAAATTCTCTTTTGTAAAGACCAAATAAAGACCAGTTGACCAATATTTGTTCTGAAGACACCGAAAAATCGGCACTTTTGAGATGATTTCTTATCTCTTTGAGAACATCAAACATACATATAGTTAAATAAAGCAGTTGCGTGTGTGGCTATAATGTGTCTATTTGTTTATGTGCAAAATGCTATAAATGTATTTTTATATTTTATTTATTGCATCAAGCAGTTCTTGTATATCAAAATGAGTGTAAACTTTTTCTGTAATATTCATAGCTCCGCTATGACCTACAATTTTTTTTATTATTACAGGAGCAACACCAGCAACCGTAAGCATTGATACACAAGTATGACGTGTATCATGTCGCAAATGTTCCATTCCTAATTGCTCCATGAGAGGTGTCCAATAGCTATCAACGTAATTTCTATATGTAAATGGTTCATTGTCAAGAGTTGTGAGCAGGTTTTCTCCTTTCGATTTTTCATACCAATATTTGAAAAAAGCAAATGTTTTATCTGCAATTGGAACATTTCTTATACCAGACGGTGTTTTAGATTTTGAAATATAAAAATAGTGCTTATCAATATGCACATCAGACTTTTTCAGTTCCAGCAGTTCAGACACTCTAACCCCGCTATAAATTAGCATAAGAATTATTTTCACATAATCGTTATCAGAATGTTGCCATAAAGTTTGTATTTCTTCTTGCGTAAACGGCTTGTGAATATCTTCTTGTTTATCATGAGCAGATTTATGTTTTGCTATGTCAACAAATTTTGAATAATCTTTACTTACTATATCATTTTCCAGTGCAAATTTATAAAGCTGATTAAATAAAACTTTTAATTTTCTTAATGTTGGATATGATTTTTGACAACTATCTACAACCACTTGCATATCTGATTTTCGTATATCGGCAAATTTCATTTTATATAAAGGTTCACAGCATTTGTAAGACGCTTTATAACCATTTACATTTGATTTTGATATAGTATCAAATTTTTCTGCTGACCATTTTTCATAAACCTGCTCAAATGTGATTCCAATACATTCAATTGCAATTGGATTTTTGTTATATGCTAAAAGTGCTTCACTTGCAGAAGCATAATTTTTGTAGTATCCTAAAACTTTTCGCTTTTGTTTTACTTTGCCATTTTCATCAACTTCACAGCTTATAGTCACTCTAACTTCATATGGATTTCTTAATTTTCCTTTTCGTTTATAAATACTACCATATCCATTTGCATTCCGCATAGAATATCACTCCTTAAAGTTTTTCCCACTGTTAAAAAGCAGTGGGATTTTTTATTTGTTTTTGAAATTATTTTAACTTGCTTAATAAAAGCTATATATAACTTTTAAGTTCATCAATTGCAGATAGATTATGTACTATTGGTGTACCTTGTGACAAATCACGATATTGTATTGATAAATCAGATTTTGCAATTTTCACAACTCCTGTTTTGCTACCATTAGAGTATAGATGCAGGCGGATAAATTGTTGATTATCTTCAGGTGTAACATCATACTTTGCTACATATACTTTTGCTTTTTCAACTATGTTTTCAAAAGTCATAGGTTGTTCAGTTTTTTGCTCTATTGGTTCTGCTTGTTCAGATTGAGCAGGTTCAACGGTTTTAACTATATTTTCAACAATGCTAACACCTAAAACTTTTTGCATAGATTTTTTCGTGATTTCTCTATGCTTTTCTATCATTGCAGATGTAATTCTTGTTCCTGTTTTTATTTCTGGACGTGTAAGAAAGTATTTAATCAATTCATCACTTGGATTAATTAAGTCCTCTTTCAATGTTTTTTCTACAACTTTTGCGTATTTTTGATAAACGGCTTTTGAAATAACACTTTTTATATCAAATTTATCTTTACAGAATTGTTTTATCGAAGACATATAAATTGTTGGGTCATCATCTATCAAATTAAAAGATAAAAAAGGTTCATCGTCCATAACGTTCGGAGCGTTTAAGTCGCTGAAAAATTGATATGTAATTCCGTTTGTTAATATAGCTATTCTACAACGATTGGTTGAAAAATATCTAAACAACTGACTTTGTTGTTGTTTTTGAAGTTTCATTCCTGCTCTTTTAACCTCAATAAGCATAATTGGTTCGTTGTCTTTTAAAACAGCATAATCTATTTTTTCACCTTTTTTAGTTCCAACATCACAAACAAATTCAGGAGTAAACTCATTAGTATCAAAAACATCATAGCCTAACATAGCAAAAAAAGGCATAACAAGAGCATTTTTAGTTTGTTCTTCTGCTAAATCAGTAATTTGTGCTTTTAGATTGTCTATTCGCTTTAAATAATTATCAAAACTATCCTTAAAGTCCATAAATATCACTCCTTTTTCTTATACATTAGTCAATTTTATGCCCACAATAAGGACAATATTTTTTCTTACCTTCTTCATCATTATTATCTATAACTTCTGAAAATCCTGCTGAAATTATACCAGACGGAACAGCAACCATTCCTATTCCTAAAACAGCAATAATTGCAGACAGTATTTTTCCTAAAACTGTAACAGGATATATATCACCATATCCAACAGTTGTAAGTGTTGCAACCGCCCACCACATAGCTTGAAATACATTGTTAAATTGGTCGGGTTGTGCTTTATTTTCAACATTATACATAATAACTGATGCAATTAATATAAGTAAAAATACTACAAACATTGAAGATATAAGTTGACTGGATTTATTTTTTAGTACTGTCCCGATAGTGTTTAGTGCTTTTGTATATCTGTTTATTTTAAAAATCCTAAAAAGTCTTATAATCCTTAGACTTCTTAAAACTCTTAAATCAATTGAAATGAACATAGGCAGATAAAATGGAATAATAGCAAGTAAATCTATAATTGCCATAAAAGAAAAAAAGTATTTTAACCTTGCTTTTGCAGGATTCAAATTCGGTCGTAGTAGGTCAGAAGTCCAAAGTCGCAAAATATATTCAACTGTAAAAACGGCAATGGAAATTATTTCAATGTATTTTGAAATTTTTTTAGCATAAGGCGGTAAAGCGAAAGTATCAGCAATAACAGTTATTAAATTTATAACTATGAGAGAAATTATTACAATATCAAATATATGACTTACTTTATCATTATCTTTAGACGGTTCTATAATTTTAAATATTGTTTTTTTAACAGATTTTATAGTCATTTTTATAAATTTCACCCAAACTATATAAACTAAATTATTTTACTTTCCACCTATGCCCACAATCCGTACAAAAAACTTCATATTTACCCTTTTTGCCTGCAAATCCAGCCAATGCTCCAACAGCAAGTCCACCCGTTAATAAAGTTCCCCCAACGGCTTTTCCAACAGAAAAACCTTTTTTATCATTTCCAAGAACTTGAATGTTTGAACCTTTGCATTTTGGACATTTCATTTTTTTACTCATAAACTCAACTCCTTTTATGAAATATTATATTTTTCTGCTCTTAAATACTCCCGCTGATACGGAAAATTGAGCAGGTTATTTTTTATTTATAAATCCTGAATACTTGTAACGTTATGTTTTTGTTTAATTATATCGATAAATAAAATAGCACACGCTAATGTGTCTTCTGTTGCAGAATGAGCATTACCAATTCCAATGTTTTGTTCAAGGCATAAATTTCCTAATTTATAATTATCTAAATCATGAAAAGTTTTTCTTGACAATGCTAAAGTGTCATAAACCATTTTTTCATGAGAACTTAAGTCCAAACCACTCACATGTAAAAACTTTATATCAAACATAGCATTATGAGCAACAAGTGGAAAACCCTCAATAAAATTTTGTAAACTGGATTTTATTTGCGAAAATTTAGGAGCGTTGGTAACCATTTCATTAGTTATATGATTTATATTTGTTGCTTCTATTGGTATTGGTTTGCGTGGTTTTAAATATATATGAAATTTTTCGGTTGGAAGAAAATCAATAAATTTGATTGCACATATTTCTATAATGTCATTTCCTCCTGCTCTTAATCCAGTAGTTTCAGTATCAATAACCACAAATCTACTTAATTTGCTTGTTGGAGTAGATTTAGTTATATTTTTATATTCGGTAATTGGATTGTCAATTTCTTTATTTCTTAAAACTTTTTCGTTGGAAAGAATTATAGGATATTTAGGAATGTTATTTAAAATACATTGAAAAGCAGATTTAAAAAAACTGTTATAATCATATTTTGAATTGCAACTATCATGATTTGTATTAAAATAAATGTTTAATGCCTCATCAAAAGTAAAATCATTTGGAGTTAAATAAGTTTTAGGAGTAACAACTACTTGTGGTTTCAAATTAATTGGTTGCTTAATATTACTTTGAATTTTTAAGTTAGAGCTATGCTGATTACTAAGTTTTGTTGCATTTCGAGCAAAAAATATAAAAGGTATGCAACAAAGAATTAACAAGATTAACATTCCTATACCTACAGCAATTTCATCTGTAGCAAAGCCAATTATCATAAATATCAAAAGGAAAACAGAAGTTGCACCAAAAATGATAGATAAAACCGTAAATATAAAACATTTTAATTTGTTCACTTTTTGTCACTTCCTTTATTAGAACTTTTTGTGTCTTGCCATAATTTCTATACTTCCTCAATCATTTCATTCATTCTTACAATTATTTCTGCTTGTTTTACAAATGAAAGTTTATGAAATAACTTTAAAAGTTCTTCATCAGTATTATTTTTCGAATTTTCTGTTGCATTTGCATTAATTGTTAAAGGAGAATTATTTCCACTATGACCATTTACTATGCTCCCATGCACTATATTTCCACCACCTGAAAAATCAATATCATTGTGATTTTCTGAAGAGCGTCCAAGAAGATAGTCTACTGAACAATTAAAGTAATTAGCAAGTTTTATTAAAGTTTCTCCATTAGGTACAGAACCATTTTTCCATTGTGTTACTGTACCACTTGCAATTTTTAATTCTTTTGCAACGGGATGTGGCTTTAAGCCTCTTTCAGTACAAAGATTATAGAAAATATCCCAAAAGTTCATTAATGTCACTCTCCTTTTTATAATATTTGTAGAAAATCTCATAATTACGAAATAATGTATTGACAATCTCATAAAAACGTGTTATAATATACTTGTAAACAAAAGTTGATAAATAAATCAAAAAAATAATTAATATTCTTATTTACATTATACAACAAAAGTTTACAAAAGTCAATACTTTTTTAGGAGATGATAGGCATAGTTTACAAAAAATTCATAGCTGATGTAAAAAGCAAGCTTTTTCTTATTGGTTGGAATTACATTGACCTTGCTAAAGCAACAGGATACAAATATTACACCATTCGTGCTTTTATGTGTGGCAAGCGTACAAGTGAGCAGGTTAAAACAGCCATAGACGAAGCTTTAAATCAAGCAGAAAGGACAGATGAAAATGAGAAAGAGAACTGACGCACCACCTGTAAGAAAACCACCTGCAACTTTGCAGGAAATTGAGGATATTGACAGAGAGGTTTTGACCTGCTATGAGGTTTCGGGAGTTTTGCATTGCAACCCTTATCAGATTAATTTACAAGCAAGGTCAGATGCTGAAAAGGGAACGAAATTTCTCCCATTCCCTGCAATTATCATGGGGACACACGTTAAAATCCCTAAAAAGCCGTTTTTGAAAGTTATGAACGGTGAAACAATTTCAAGCAAGGAAGAAAGTGAGGTGAAATAAAGGACAGAATTATAAACGTAAGTGGCGACAGCTTGAAAACACTCACACAAGACGTTTTGAAGAAAATCTAAAAGGAAAAACCCTGTACTGGTCGTACAACCAGTACAGGGAAATCCGAGATAATAAAACGATTATCATTAAAAACTATTAATTATAGGGCAAAACCCTAACAACTATAACATATATATTATATCATATTTTTTATAGTTTGTCAAGGGGGTAATCACAAAATTTTAGAATAAAAAAGGGGTTTTTAAAATGACAGGAGATTTGAAACACGTTTTCTTTGCTGAAGTTGCTGAAGATGTTGGAGTTAATGGTGCTATTTTGTTTCACAATATCTTGTTTTGGTGCGAAAAGAATTATAATGATAAACGTAATATCTATAATGGTACTGCTTATATGTATAATACTATAAAAGACTTTGCTAAGCAATTTACATATTTGACCGAAAAGCAAATAAGAAGTGCTATAAAAACTCTTGAAGAAAAGAAGTATATTAAATCAAATTATTTAGCTATAAACAAGTATAACCGTGTTAAATATTATACTATTAGTGAAAATGGCATTTGGTATAGTGATATTTTGCCGAGGAATTTTAACAATATTTGTGAACAAGAGCAGGAAACACCCTTAAACTTGAATTGCCCCACAGGGCAAATGGAATTGCCCCACAGGGCAAATGGAATTGACCCACAAGGCAAATCGAATTGCCCCACAGGGCAAATGGAATTGCCCCACAAGGCAAATGGAATTGACCCACAGGGCAAATCGAATTGTCCCACAGGGCAAATGAATACAGATATAAAAGCAAATATAAAATCAAATATAAAATCAGAAGAAAACGATAATAAAACAATAAATTCTTTTTCTGATATAAAAGAAATATTATTAACGACATATGACGAAATCAAGATGCTGTCAAGCTATGAAACGTTCAACGAAAAAGAACTAATATCTTTATCAATTAGAGTTGACTATGATAAAATAATATGCTATATAAGCAATATTAATGATTATCTTAAAAGAGGCGGAACGTATACAAATATGTTGTCTACTGTCAATAGTTGGATTGATGAAGATTTAAAAGAAGAAAGTGATAGTGATGAATTTTTCTTAAGGAAAAAAGCGTCTATGATGTATATGTTAGATGCTGACATAAGCGACTACATAAACGAACTTAGGAGGTTTAAAAATTATTATTGAGGATTTAAAATGCTGCCCGTTTTGTGGCGGTAAGGAATTTTATGAAAAGCAGTATGCAAAAGGTTCTATCTATTATCGAATGCGATTTGACGGAAAAGAAGCAAATAACGAGCAAATGTACGACCAGCTAAATATTACATATTCTGGCAAGATTTATTGTTCAAATTGCAATTGTTACTTGGGAAATATTATTGAGAACACATTAAGTAAAGCTGTTCTCAAAAAGTTAACTACTTTATGTTGAAAAATCTGTTGAAACGTTTGAAACCTGCTCAATTTAATATTTTGAGCAGGTTAAAGAAGAAAGGTGTTTAACTATGAGAGATTTTAATAACATAAAAGTTTTGACAAAAGATGATTATAGCGATATGCGGTTGGAAAGCGTTCTAAATCTATTAATGTAACTGGTGATAATTACGTAACAATAATAGTCGACCTGCTTAAAAATCTGATGTATTAGGTGTATGGAGGTAAAATTATGGATAAGATTTATTGTGAACATTGTGGAAAAGAAATAAAGCACGGTATTTGTATTGGTGACGAGTTCTATAACCAGATTGGGTATGAGGGGAACCTTTGTTACGATTGTGCCGAAGAGCTTGTAGAAGCACTCATTAGAGATAAGTATAACATTGTTTACTTGCTTAAAGGCTATTATGGTGACGAGGTAAAAGAATTTTAAGGAGGAAAAACTATGACAGCTAAAGAATATTTAAATCAAGCAAAAGTACTTGATAAAGAAATAACAAGCAAGCTTAGAATGCTTAACAGCTACAAAGATATGCTATATAGCGTGTCAACTGCAGGACTTGAAAAGCGATATGGCAGAAGAAAAAACAGCGAGCCGAATTTTGTTGAGTGTGTGAGCAGGATAAACGAATTAGAGCAGGAAATAAATTCTTTGATAGACAAGCTAACAGCAGTAATAGCTGATATAGATAAAAAAATACTTGAATGTGTAGGTGATGAGTTTCAGCAGTCTGTACTTAGATGTTTCTACACCTGCTTTATGACAATGGAGCAAATAGCAGACCGTATGTACTACTCACTTTCTTGGGTGAATCGCAACTTGTGGTTGGGCGTTAAAACTTTTACTAAAAATTTTAATAGTGATTAATATTGAAAATACAAGTCAAGAGTGATATAATATATAATAAGAAGTTTTGAGAAAGAGAACCATTCTATTTAAATTTTTTATTTAAATGTCTGTACTTTCAATATAATTAGAATATACAATCAAGGTTAACAAAATTTCAAAAATTCACGCAACTTTAAGTTATCTTCTGTAATAAGAAATGCGAATGCTATTTTTTTGTTCTCTTTCTCTTGCTTTTTACCAGTTCGGAAGTTTTTTACATTCTTTCAATTTCCCTTTTATTTTTTATTCTATAACCTGCTCAATCACTGAGCAGGTTATTATTTTTAGCAGGTGATTTTATGAAAAAGAATAATCGACCCGACCACAGCGGAACACACCAAACACAATTCAAAATCAACAAGAAAAAGATTTTTGCAACACAAGAATTGTGTGGCATATGCGGAATGCCTGTTGATTTTTCGCTTAAGTATCCGCACCCGTTGTCACCGTGTATTGACCACATTATCCCAATAGCTAAAGGCGGACACCCAAGCAACATGGATAATCTTCAGCTTGCTCATTGGACTTGTAACCGCCAAAAATCAGATAAGTTAATTCAAAAGCAGACGTTTGATGATAATTTAGAGGTTATTTCAAATAGAAATTTGCCCCAAACGTTCGATTGGAAAAATATTTAGATATATTAAAAAATTCATATGTGGGGGGATACCCACCCCACCTAAAAGGTCTACGACCCCAAACACCGTCATTGGTTATATTTCTCGCTGAAACAATAAATACTTTTAGAAAAGATGTGATATTTTGGACTACAAGGGCATTGAATACTTAAGAACCAAGCTTGCTTTTAAGTCAACCCGTGTGAAAGAACGCTATGATTATTACGAAATGAAAAACCAGATGCAGAACTTTAATAGCATTATTCCCGAAAAATTCAAAGGACTTAAAGAAACATTAGGGTGGTGTGCAAAGGCGGTTGATAGCCTTGCCGACCGCCTTATTTTTGACGAATTTTTAGAAGATAATTTTAATTTGAATGAAATTTTTATCTTGAACAATCGGGATATATTTTTAGATAGTGCTATTTTGTCGGCTTTAATTTCATCTTGTTGTTTTATATATATTTCCGCTGATGCTGACGATTACCCCCGTTTGCAGGTAATTGACGGAGCAAACGCAACTGGAATTTTAAATCCGATTAATAATTTATTAACAGAGGGTTATGCAGTTTTGGAGCGTGACGATTTTCAAGTTCCAACATTGGAAGCATATTTCACAGCAGAAGAAACGATTATTTTTCAAAATAATCAAATTGTCAATCGATACGAAAACCCCGCCGACCATCCGCTTTTAGTGCCGATTATTTACCGACCAGATGCACGGCGACCGTTTGGGCATAGTCGAATTTCAAGGGCTTGTATACAATATACCCAAACAGCTTTACGAACCCTTTTAAGGTCGGAAGTTTCGGCGGAGTTTTATTCTTTCCCTCAAAAATACATTTTAGGCTTGTCGGAAGATGTTGAATTTAATAATAAATTGGCGACAATTTCAAGCTTTTTAAGCTTTGGCAAAGACGAGGACGGCGACAAACCCACCGTTGGACAATTCCAGCAACAGAGCATGACCCCATACACCGAGCAATTGCGAACAATTGCAAGC
>CANRLN010000059.1 GCA_947631445.1 uncultured Clostridia bacterium | reverse complement strand
GTACGAAAAGGATACAACTGATGCTCTTGTTTATGCTTACTATGGTCTTGAAAACAAAAATACTTACTATGACGAACCAGACCTTAAGCCAACTGAAAAGGATTTCACAATCAATACAGTATGGCAAGGAAGAGAATCTGCTCCTGCAGGATTTGCTTCTTGTAAGGGTAACGACCTGCCTTATGACGGTATAGCTCTTGATAAGGCAGGAATTGCTTAGGGCAGCCTTGGTGTAGGCACTGCTGTTGAAATTGATTATGACCCTGCACAGGCAGCTCCTCACCTTGTTCTTTATGCAATGGATAGTAACTATCAGAAACTTTACTATGTAGACGTTTATCCTACTGAAGTTAATACAGTTAAGGGCGAAGCTTACTTTGCTTATGAAACAATCATTAATACTCTTACTGGTGCTACTAATGGTCAATACACAAGCCTTAGAGAGGTTGACAAGATGATGTGTACTTCTGCTTTTGCTCCTGTAACAGCAACAGCTCTTAAGATTTGCACACCTAAGGCAGGTTCTACATATCCTAATCCTTTGATTGACCTTTATGAAGATAGAGATTTCTGGAAGGATAACAACTATTCAATCCCTGACCCTGATACAGAAGATGATAGTTCTTCTACACCAGATAGTTCTTCCACACCAGACAGTTCTTCCACAGCTCCTGTAGTTTCTACACCAGACAGCTCTTCCACAGCTCCTGTAGTTTCCACACCAGATAGTTCTTCCACAGTAGTTTCTACACCGGATAGTTCTTCTACTACAAACCCTGTTGGCGATTATAAACTCGGCGACCCTAACGCTGACGGCAATATTAACACACTTGACGCTTTGTTTGTTCTTAAGTGCGTTGTAGGTCTTGTTGAACCAACAGCTACACAGCAGGCTGCATCTGATGTAAACAAGGACGGAACAGTCGATTCTTCTGATGCCCTTGAAATCCTTAAGTATGTTGTAGGAATTGTTAAAGCATTTTAATAGCTGTTAATTAATATTTAAAATAAATGTGCCGTAAAGTTCGCACCACGAATTTTACGGCATATTATTTTATGTTAATATATCTTTAAAAAATTCCTCGGAACTTTTTCCATATGCTCTGTTATATCTGCCCAGACCATACAGACAATCATCATCTCCAACCGTTATAGTGTTAACCTTTTCTCCACAACCCAGCGTTGCCGAAAATCCGCAGGAACGAACAATTTTAGGGGCATTTTCTCCAATTATTCCATAAGGATATGCAAACACATTTGGACGAAAACCAATGTTGTCAAGCATCTGTTGCAGTTTAAATAAATCACTATACAAAGCGTTTTTATAATCTTCTAAACTCTCTCCATCTTTTTGCCCACACCCTTTTCTTGCACCGTCCAGTGAGTGCATAGCGTATGTATGGCTTGAAATTTCAACAAGTCCAGTTGAACGCAAAAACTCAATATCCTTAAGGGTTAAGTAAGAACCCTCCATTCCAACATAGCCGTCACGCTCGGCAAGTTCAGTATATTCTCCCACCACCGATATTACCGCCTTGCATTTATAATTTTCTAATACTGGCAGGGCAAGAGCAAGATTGTTGTAAAAACCGTCATCAAAACTTACAACAATAGGCTTTTCTGGCAACTTTTCTCCATTTCGTACATATCGTATAAGGTCGTTTACAAAAACTGCTGTATAGCCTTTGGATTGAAAGTATTTTATATCCTGCTCAAGCAGGCTTGGGCTTACAACATAGTCGCAGAACATACTTTCTTTTTCGGATATTGAATGATACATTACAATTGGCACTTTTACCTCCTGTCTTTCGTCTTTATCTATGTAGTTTGCCTGTCTGCTTGAATTTTCCTCTGCTTTTTTATCGGCTTGTTCTTGCGAAACACTTGATTGACTGATATTTTTGGTGTTTGCAGATGATTTTTTAAAACAGGAAAAAAACATATACACAATGGCAATGCTTATTATAATCAGTAATACCCTGAAAATAAAATCCTTTGAAATTATTTTTTTCATAAAAAGACCTCTCTTTTTTCTATATTATTAAAAGCTTATTCAACTTTGTCCAAAAATATAACCGACAAAACAAATGATATAGACATTTTTCACATTATTTTTTGCTTACATATTATTTTTTGCATTAAAGTTAACGAAAAGTTCACAAATGCCTATTTACAAATTTACAATAATATTGTATAATAAATACATTAATTGTTACAACGTTTATACCATAAGGAGTAGTTTATATGACTATTAATTTAAATGAAAACTGGATAATAAATAAATACAATGATTGTGAAAGATTTTTTGCAAATGTTCCATGCAGTGTCTATAAAACACTTATGGAATATGAAAAAATAGAAGATGTGTTTTATGGCGAAAACGAACATCGTTATCGCCGTGTCTGCGACAATGATTTCCTGTTTTCAAAATCTTTTGAGGCTGATGAGAATATTTTAGACAGCACAAAAATTTATCTTCGTTTTAACGGCATAGATACGCTCTCTCAAATCAGCATAAACGGCAAGGTTATCGGCAACACCGACAATATGCACCGCATATATGAATTTGATGTTACTAAATTTATAAAACATGGCGAAAACAAAATAACCGTACTTATTTTTTCTCCAAATATGTATATAAAAAATATGCAGAAAAACCGCAGTCTGTGGGGTGTTAGCACTACTATGGCAGGCTATCCTCATATCCGCAAGGCTCATTTTATGTTCGGTTGGGACTGGGGCAGACAACTTCCCGATATGGGAATATGGAAAGATGTTGAACTTGTGTGTGTTAAGGGTTCAAGAATAAAGGACGTTTATATTTCACAGGAACATCATGAAAATGGCAAGGTCAATCTTTCAGCCGATATTCATACCGAACTTATGGAGGGAACTTCCAAGGTTGGAATAACCGTAACCGCTCCGAACGGAGATATTCTTGCAAGCGGTGGCGAAATAACCCTTTTGAAAGAAAATTTTGTCTATGAGATTTTAATTGATGCTCCTATGCTTTGGTGGGTAAGGGGTTTTGGAAAACAACCACTTTACACAATAAAAATAGATTTGTATAACAATGAAAATATTGTGGATAGTTTTGAACAGAGAATAGGACTTAGAACCCTTACTGTAAGTCAGGATATAGACGAAAAGGGCAAGGAATTTTGCTTTGTGATAAACGGCGTTAAAATATTTGCAATGGGAGCAAATTATATACCACAAGACCAAATTGTAACAAGATATAATGACAAGGCAACCCGCAAACTTTTGCAGGAATGTTATAATGCAAATTTTAACTTTATCCGTGTGTGGGGTGGTGGAATTTATCCTCCCGAAAGTTTTTATGATTTTTGCGATGAAAATGGAATAATCGTATGGCAGGACTTTATGTTCGCTTGCTCGGCTTATATTTTAACGCAGGATTTTGAAAACACTGTTAGAAGCGAAATAGCCGACCAGATAAAACGTCTTAGAAACCGTACCTGCCTTGGTCTTTGGTGTGGAAACAATGAAATTGAATCCATGTGGGAATATTGGAATATACCAAAGGACGAGCAGGCAACAGCCGATTATTTAAGACTGTTTGAAGAAATTATTCCAGAAATGCTTAATCAGTTTGATTATAATCATAATACTTTCTATTGGCCGTCTTCTCCGTCCTCTGGGGGAGGAATGAAAAATTCTTCGGACGAAAAAGCTGGTGATATGCACTATTGGAACATTTGGCACAGCTTTAAACCTTTTGAAGATTTCCTTAAAACCAATTACAGATTTTGTTCGGAATATGGTTTTGAATCACTTCCCTCTAAAAAAACCCTTGCCACCGTAGCAAGTGAGGAAAATGGTGATTTTAACCTTATGTCGCCTGTAATGGAAAATCATAATAAATGCGAGCAGGGAACAGAAAAGATTATGTTCTATCTTGCACAGAATGTCCGCTATCCGTATTCCTTTGAAAAATTAATATATGCTTCCCAGCTTGTTCAGGCAGAGTGTATTAAAATGATGGTGGAATATATGCGAAGAAACAGAGGTCATTGCATGGGAAGTGCTTACTGGCAGGTCAACGATTCCAATCCGGTTATTTCATGGTCAAGCATAGATTATTACAATCGTAAAAAAGGTTTGCATTACTATGCTAAAAGATTTTATACCCCAACTTTGCTTTCGGTCAATTGTTCTAATCCCAAGCACCCTGTGTTTAATTTGAGTGTTGAGCGGAGAACCGCTTTTGAAGGTACTGTTATATGGCGATTGCGTGACAATATGGGAAATATACTGCGTGAAGAAGAATTTGGTATAAATATACCTGCTTTAACCAGTGCTGACCTTTTTTCACCCGACCTTACCGGCGATTTGCATACCGTAAAGGATAAACGTACCAAACTGCTTGAATACGAACTTATTGAAAATTCAAGTCTTGTTTCAAGAGCCACAAGCCTTTTTGTAAAACCAAAACATTTTGAATTTAAAGACCCTGCAATAAGTTTTGAGATTGAAGAAAACACCGAAGAATTTATCCTGCATCTTTCGGCACAAGCTTTTGCAAAAAGTGTGTGTCTTGAACTTGAAAATGCCGATTGCGAATTTTCCGACAACTGGTTTGATATAATGCCACAGGATAAAAAAAGCGTTGTAATAAAAAAATCTTCTTTGAACAAACCGTTGGATATAAACGATATATACAGTCAGCTTAAAATAATCAGCTGTTATTATTAATCACTTAATTAACCCTTTTTGAATAGTATAAATATAATTGCTGTTCAAAAAGGAGATGAGAGTTTGAGGAGATATGTTTCAAACAAAAGGTTTTATCTTTCCTACATATTGTTGCTTGTAATTGTTGTGGTTATAATTTTTGTGGCTTTCTTTATGTCGCAGATAGACCGCCATGTTGAAGAACTGGTAGCCTATACCTCCAAAAATACAATAGGTCAGCTTGTTGAAAAGGCAACCGAGCAAACTTTACAGCAAACCGATAATATTTCGGTGGAGGTTCTTAAGGATAACAACGGGAATATAACCTCCATAACGCCGGATTCAAGTGAGATAAATTCTCTTGAAAACACCCTGCGGAAAAATATAAACAACCTGCTTTGCGAGCTTGAAAATGACAGCGTTAAAATTCCAGTCGGTTCACTTACAGGGATAAATCTTCTTTCGGGCAAGGGTGGCGAAATATGCGTTGATATTCATCAGATAGCTGCAAGCGAGATAAAGCTTTCAACCGAGATAAAATCAGCAGGTATAAATCAAACGCTTTATACTGTTTCCGCTGAAGTTTCCACCGAAATAATGGCTATTCTTCCTACTAAAAAGCAGGAAATAAAAACAAAATCATCTTATGTTATTCTGCAAAAGGTGATAGTAGGTAAAGTTCCAGAAAATACTTTGAATTTAAAATAAAATTAAAAATTTTTTTATTATATTTCCCTGCCTATGGCGGGGAAATATAATCTAAACTAATCAAGGAGAATATAAAAATGAAAAATGAGATAAAAGAAAAAATAGACGGTCTTGTTGAAAGGCTTAACGAATACAGCAGGCAATACTATGTTTATGATAATCCAACTGTAAGTGACTATGAATATGATATGCTTCAGCAGGAACTTTTAAAACTGGAGCAGGAAAATCCCGAATATATTCGTGCAGATTCCCCAACCCAAAGGGTAGGCGGTGAGGCGGAAAATACCTTTGCAAAGATAACCCATAAAATTCAAATGGGCAGTTTGCAAGACGTTTTTTCGCTTGAGCAGGTTAAAACCTTTGTGGATAAAATCCACGAAGATTATCCAAAGGCAAAATTCTGCGTTGAGCCTAAAATTGACGGTCTTTCGGTGTCGCTTGAGTATGCGGACGGCTTTTTGAAAATCGGTTCGACCCGTGGTGACGGCTTTGTTGGCGAGGACGTAACCGAAAATATCAAAACTATAAAATCTATACCAATAAAGCTTGATTTTGCAAATCCTATTGAGGTTAGGGGCGAGGTGTATATGCCACGAAAAGCCTTTGAAAAACTGGTTGAAAATCAGATTGAGCAGGAGCAAATACCTTTTAAAAATCCACGAAATGCGGCGGCAGGTTCGTTAAGGCAGAAAGACCCAAAAATTGCTGCTAAACGAAATCTTGATATATTTTGTTTTAACATTCAAAAAATTGAGGGTAAGGAGTTGGACTCTCATAAGCAGTCGCTGGATTTTATAAAAAATTTAGGAATTAAAACCGTTCCCAATTATAGCCTGCTTGAAAATTATAAGCAAATTGCAGAATATATAGAAAATTTGGGCAAAAACAGATTTTCCCTTGAATATGATATAGATGGGGTGGTTATCAAGGTTGATGATATTTCTATAAGAGAGAGTTTAGGTTCAACCGCTAAATATCCAAAATGGGCAGTTGCCTATAAATTTCCGCCTGAGGAGAAAAAAACAAGGCTTAAGGATATAGAACTTAATGTCGGCAGAACCGGAGCGATAACTCCCGTTGCCATTTTTGATAGTGTTTTTCTTGCTGGCACAAGCGTTTCAAGAGCCTCTATTCACAATCAAGATTTTATAGCACAGAAAAATATTAATATAGGTGATGAAATAGTGGTTCGTAAGGCAGGGGATATTATTCCTGAAGTGGTAGGAGTTTCGCAAAAAGGCGAAAACGACAGTTATTATAAGCTCCCCGATGTTTGCCCAGTGTGTGGCACAAAGCTTATAAAAGGCGAAGAAAGTGCAGTAAGATGTCCTAATGTGGATTGTACGGCACAGATTTTCCGCAGTATTGTTCATTTTGCTTCCAAATCTGCAATGGATATAAACGGTCTTGGCTCGGCGGTGGTTCAAACTTTGCTTGACAATAAATTAATAAAATCCGTAGCCGATTTATATATTCTTAAAGCAGATGACCTGCTTAAACTTGATAATTTTAAGGAAAAATCGGCAAATAATCTTATATCAGCAATTGAAAAATCTAAAACGGCAGGTCTTGACCGCCTGCTTAGCGGACTTGGAATAAAAAATGTCGGCAATGCGTCAGCTAAATTACTTTGCGAGAAATACGGCAGTATTCAGAATATAATGAATGCCTCTCCCGAAGAAATAGCCGAAATCGAGGGCTTTGGAGATATAACTGCACAAAGTATACACGACAGCCTTGCAACTTCACATATGCAGGAACTTATAAGCAGACTTTGCGAATATGGTGTTAAAACCGACTATGAAACGACTGTAACAAGTAGTGACTATGCAGGCAAGACCTTTGTTCTTACTGGCACTTTGCCTACACTTAAGCGAAGTGAGGCAAAGGCTATAATCGAAAGCCACGGCGGAAAGGTTTCTTCTTCCGTTTCTAAAAAGACGGATTTTGTTGTGGCAGGTGAGGAGGCAGGAAGCAAGCTTGATAAGGCAAACGAGCTTGGAATTGCCGTTATAAGCGAGAAACAGTTGCTTGAAATGATGAAATAATAATAAAAAAGGGGCTGTTTAAACAGTCCCTTTGATTTTTTTAGCCGAGCAGGTTTGTATTAAAAATAAGTGAGCAAAAAGCTGTGATAATAAATCCGTTTGCAAAGAAAGATAAAATTACCGCAAGAATAGAAGTTCCTCCCTTTTTCTTAATGTTCTGAGAAAGTTCGGGTTCGTCCTGATTGTTCTTTTTTATACGGGTTATATCCTCTTTGGCTTTGTCATAATATATTTTGTCCGCTTTAAGAGTGCAAAAAATTCTTATTGCAATTGAAACAAAATAGCATATATTGTAAATTGCATTAAAGGTGCTGCCCTTAAAATTAAATCCGCTTCCGATATTAAAAAACTCGTTAAAAACGGTCATACAGCTTGGAATGGAAAGAGCAGTAAGCAACAGCATAACCACAGTGCCAACCCCAAACATTTTACGATAAAAAAAGTAGTATTCTGGAATAATCAATGCCCAGAAATTTATACTACTTTTAAGCGGAGTTTTGGCAAAAGTTATAAACTTAGGGATAAAGTAGTGTTTTTTTCTCTCACCAACGTAATTGACATAGTCGTTTATTGTGTTGCCATCAAGGTCGTCCATACCGGTAAGCTTGACTATTGTTGTTCTTGCCTGAATATCCTGTGGATTTTGAGGTTTTTCTCCGGGAAACAGTTCAACCGGATTTTGAAACGGCTGACCGCTTACAAGACTTTCCTCCAAAAGACTGCCACAGTCGTTGCAGAATTTGCTTCCTTTTGGATTTTCCTTTCCACATTTGGGGCAAACAATGATGTTAGGATTTTGTTCTGCCTTTTCGGGTTGCCACTCTCCACCGTTTTGGTGAAGTTCATCGTTAATACATTTTCCATTTTTGGCATAACATTCACGGTGATAAGGTGTTCCGCAGTCGGGGCATATTACAATATCGTCATCTTCTTTAAATTCTTTTTCGCATACTATACATTTTGAGCCTGCAAATTTATTCATATTTATTATTATCTCCTTTTTATATAATTATACAATTATATTATATCACAAAAAGTTCAAAAAAGAAAGTCTTTTTTTAAAAAAACCCTTTACTTTTTTAAAAAAATGTTATATAATATAATAAGTGAGAAAAAACAGAATGTTTATTTGTGTTTTTTACCTATATTTTTTAAACTTTATAATTTTTTACGGAGGAAAATTTATGCAATTTACGGAAAATTACAAAAGTGAACTGTTAAACCACAAACCGCAGCTTGAATCGCTTTATGAGGTTTACGATATTGAAAATTCTAAAGAGCGAATTGAAGAACTTCACATGAAAGCTTCCGAACCAAATTTTTGGGACGACAATCAGAAGTCACAGGAAATATTGTCGCTTACCCACAGCCTTGAAGCAAAGGTGGAGGGTTATGAAAAGCTTAAAACCATGTATGAGGATATAGAAACCATGATTGAAATGGCAAATGAAGAACAGGACAGCGAACTTGAGGCGGAAATTCAACCAATGCTGGATAAGTTTATAGAAGAGCTTGAAAATGCCACCCTTGAAACGCTTATGACAGGCGAATATGATAAGTCCAATGCTATTTTGTCTTTCCACGCAGGGGCAGGCGGAACCGAGGCACAGGATTGGACACAGATGTTGCTCAGAATGTACACACGCTGGGGAGAGCAACACGGTTTTAAGGTACAGTTGCTTGATGTTTTAGATGGCGGTGATGCAGGAATAAAATCCGCTTCAATGATTGTTGAAGGCGAAAATGCCTATGGATTTTTAAAAAGCGAAAATGGTATACATCGTCTTGTGCGAATAAGTCCGTTTGATGCGGCGAAGGCAAGGCATACAAGCTTTGCAGCAGTTGAAGTCATTCCCGAAATAGACAACGATACATCAATAACAATTCCTGATGAGGATATTGAAATGCAGGTGTTTCGTGCCAGTGGTGCGGGCGGTCAGCATATCAATAAAACATCTTCGGCAGTTCGCCTTACCCATAAGCCTACGGGTATTGTAACCTCCTGCCAGACACAGCGTTCTCAGTTTCAAAACAAAGACTATGCCATGAAAATGCTTATTGCAAAACTTGTTGAAATCAAAGAGCGTGAACACTATGAAAAAATTGAGGATATAAAGGGAGTTAAGAAAGAAATAGCATGGGGAAGTCAAATTCGTTCTTATGTTTTTATGCCCTATACACTTGTTAAAGACCACCGAACAGGCTATGAATTTTCCAATGTTGAGGCGGTAATGGACGGCAAGATTGACGGTTTTATAAATGCTTATCTTAAAGCTCTTAGCAAAGACCCTGATAGTTTAAAATAAAATATTTTTGTATCCCCTGCCTATTGCAGGGGATATAATTAATTTTTAGTATATAAAGGTTTTTATATACTATTTATTTTATAATGTGATTTTCTTATAAAACAATTTAACATATATAAATTAATATAGCAACATTCCATAAAAACATTTGTAATTCTTATAAAAATGTGCTATAATTAATTTAATGAAAAAAATATTATTGTTTGATTTTAACAACGCAAAATATTTTTTGAAAAATTTTAGTAACTAATATTGGAGGAATTTTTTTATTATGGCAAGATTTACATTACCAAGAGATTTATATCACGGAAAAGGCTCACTTGAAAGCCTTAAAAATCTTAAAGGCAAAAAGGCAATTGTTTGTGTCGGCGGTGGCTCAATGAAACGTTTTGGCTTTCTTGATAGAGCAGTAGATTATCTTAAAGAAGCCGGAATGGAAGTTAAGATTTTTGACGGTATCGAGCCCGACCCGTCTGTTGAAACAGTAATGCGTGGAGCAGAGGTTATGCTTGAATTTCAACCCGACTGGATTGTTGCAATGGGTGGAGGCTCTCCTATTGATGCGGCAAAGGCAATGTGGATAAAATATGAATATCCCGATTGCACTTTTGAAGATATGTGTAAGGTGTTTGGTATTCCTTCGCTTAGGAAAAAAGCTCAATTCTGTGCTATCCCCTCTACCTCCGGAACAGCAACCGAAGTTACTGCATTTTCGATTATAACAGATTATTCCAAGGGTATTAAATATCCTATTGCAGATTTTGAGATTACACCAGATGTTGCAATCGTAGACCCCGACCTTGCGGAAACAATGCCACAAAAGCTTGTTGCTCATACAGGTATGGACGCTCTTACACACTCAATTGAAGCATTTGTTTCTACAGCAAACTGCGATTATACAGACGCACTTGCAATACATTCAATTGAACTTATTCAGGATAATCTCATTAAGTCTTATAATGGCGATATGGCAAAGCGTGATACAATGCACAACGCACAATGCCTTGCAGGTATGGCATTCTCCAATGCACTTCTTGGTATTGTACACTCGATGGCACATAAGACAGGTGCTGCTTTTGCAGATAAAGGGGCTCACATTATTCATGGTGCAGCTAATGCAATGTATCTGCCAAAGGTTATAAAGTTTAATTCTAAGGACGAAACCGCAAAGAAACGTTATGGTATTATCGCCGACTATATGAAACTTGGCGGAAAGACCGATGATGAAAAGGTTGATTTGCTTATTAAATATATATGCAGCATGAACGACGCACTTAATATTCCTCAGTGTATCAAGAATTATGGTGCGGACAGCTATCCAACCGACAACGGTTTTGTCAGCGAAGAAGTGTTCCTTGAAAGACTTCCCGAAATTGCAAAGAATGCAATAGGTGATGCTTGCACAGGTTCTAATCCACGTCAGCCGTCACAGGAAGAGATGGAAAAACTTCTTAAGTGCTGTTATTATGATACAGAAGTAGACTTTTAAATTTGCCTAAACCCGACCTCTTGTTTCAATAACCTCCTTTGATTGTTACTTTGAGGTCGAGTTTACATACACTTAGTATCTTTTCCTTTCTTACAATTGTTTTATTTGTTTTAATCGGCTGGAACTTGTTTCAGCCGACATTTTTTATAATAAATAGGATATAATAAAAATGTTTTCCCTGCCACAGGCAGGGAAAACAAAAAAATTAATTTATATAAGAAATTGCTTGAAAAATCCAAAGAAATTATCCACCTGAGTGGAATCTGAAATTCCCGTTTTGCACCAAAGGGCAAAATGTTCGCAGTTGTTGAAAACAAGGTCATATTTATTTTCGCCAAGACGGCTTTTGG
>CANRLN010000058.1 GCA_947631445.1 uncultured Clostridia bacterium | reverse complement strand
GTCACGGTCATGGTCAAGCGTTTTTGTTTCATAGCTGTTTGAATACGTTCCCGCCGAAAATCCCAAAGAACCTCGTGTGTGGTCTTTGTATCCCGATACACTCAAAGTAGGAATTTTAATGGTTTTTCCGCCTCGAATTTGATTGATAAAGAGGGTTGGAAACGCTTTCTTGCCCATAAAGTTCCCTCAACTGATTGATATAAATTTCTGCATAATTTACTACATTTGCCATGTGTTACACCTTACCTTTCTTTCTAATTCCAAAAGCATTTGCAAGCCTGCTTTCGTCCGTTTTATTTTCTTTTTCGGAGCTGTCCGCACCGACCTTAAAACCGCCTTTTTTAGCGTCTTTGTTATCACCTTTCATGCTCGGGTATTTCTTGACAACCTCATTTAAAGCTGAATTAATATCCTTGCATTTTCCCGACTTAACATAGCTTTCAGCAATTGCCGTTGCATCTTCCAAACAATCAGGGAGAATACCTAATTGCACCGCATTAAGCTGTGTTTTAAGCCTTAAAATTTCTTCGTCTTTGGGGTCGGGGGCGGTTGGTTCTGTTTCCTTTGAAGGTTCGTCAGGCTGTTCCTCCTGCTTTTCTTCTGTCTTTTCCTTTGGCTCTTCCTGCTTTTGCTCCTCGGGTTGTTTTTCCTCCTGCTTTTCCTCGGCAGGGGACTGTTTTTCCTGCTCCTTTTCGGGGACTTTTTCGGGGTCTTTTTTTGCTCGTCAAGAGCCTTTTTCTTTTCTTCGTCCATAATTTTACCTCTCTTTCTAAACAGTTTTAAGCCTTGTTTGGGGCATAATAAAAGCACTCCAATTTCTTGAAGTGCTTAGTTTGGTTATTTCAAAAGTTCTTTAAACTTTTCAACTGCTTTATCGTTATACATAAATGTATCGACTTCTTTGGTAGAGTATTTCGACTTGCTGTGATACCACTCACCATATTCAGCAATTTTCATGTTGTTTGCCTTAGCGATTTTGCCAATTTTATATGCTGTAACGCCGAACATTTCGCCGATTTCGGTTGCTGAGTACATTTTCTGTTCAGACTTCGGCAAGGGCAAGAGTTCTTCGCCAGAAAGTGCCTGTGCTGCTTTTGCAACCAAAACGCTTTTATAGTTTTCGGAAAGCGTATCAACGTTTGAAAGCTTAAGATACATATTAGCCATGCGAACACGGGCATTCAAAAGCTTAGTATCTTCGGTAAAAGTCGGAGTAGCAACAGACTGTTCGATGTGCTGTTCCATGCTGTGAAAAGCGTTAATATAGGTTGCTGTGAATGCTGTGCCTTTCTTGCCGGTAAGCTTATTAGCAATCATTTCGCAACCCTTGCGGGTTACAAGATAGCAGGGGCGTTCCTCACCTTTGCCGTCAATATAGCTACTCTCAAGGAAAAAATCAACCAATCCAAAATTGGCTTCGTTAAGATAATCGCAATAAGTACGAATATCTCTTAAAAGTTTACTATGTTCTTTACCGATAAGTTCGGCAACCTGTCTGCTGTCGGTGACTTCAACGCCGTTTGTAGTAGTTACTGTAAGTTCATTCATTAGTTGCCACCTCCCATAAGAAGATTAAGGGCAGTCTGAAAGCCAGCAGTAAAACCGTCAAAGCGTGCATCAGAAAAAGCATCAGAATACAAGTTGAAATCGTCATCACTACAAGCTTCCATTTTTTCAAAAGCCTTTTTAATAGCCTCTGTTGTGTCTTTAGTGTTGTCAAGATATTGCTCAAAAAGTGCTATCAATATTTTTTCTTTACTCATAGATAAAATTCCTTTCAAATTACTTGACAAATCACCTCATCTATGATATAATGGATTTAGATAAAGTGATTTATCTGTGGTGATAGAACGTTGTTGGTTTGGTAGACGGGCAACGTTCTATTTTTTTTCTTCTTGGATTTCGACTTCCTGTTTAACCTTTTTTATCCCCAATCTAATAATATCACTCTTTGTAAGATTAGTTTTTTCACAACAATATTCTAAATCTTCTATAGTTTGCCTATCTGCTCTGATTTTTAGTTGAGTATTTTTAGGTGTGTCAGTTAGTTTTGTCCCTTTTTTTATACCCATATGTTCACCTCTTTTCTTTGTGTACACATACATTATACCATGTGTACACAAACTTGTCAAGAGGTTTTAAGAAAAAAGTTGCACAAACTTGATATAATATTTTTGTGCAACTTTTATATTTTCTTTTTAGGTATAATAAAGCCACCCTAAAAAGAGTGGTTAATATTTAATCATCAGTTTTTTTAGTACTTTCTTTTTGGTATTTTTCTTCAAGAAGTTGTTCCATAAGTTCTATATCTTTTTTGTCCTTTGCATCAAGAACACCAAATTTTTCATTTTCAATCATAATAATCCACTCCTAATATTGTAAAATACCTACCTTTTTAAAGCCCTTTAAAAGGTCTTTTACAAGTATTTCGTCAGTTAATGTCTTATCATATTTTGAACGCACAGACTTAATATAATCCATAGCCTTTTTAAAATCATAGTTTGAAGATTTATAAAGTATATGTACATCACCAGTGTTTGACACAACAGATATTGCCTTAAAATTATCATTTAACAGAAATATACCTATATCTGAATAAGAGAAATCTTTTGTACTGGGGTGATTATGTGTTAAAAATAATGTATCATTTCTGGTTGAGTTTGCCATAGAAAGTGCATATGGATTTTTAAATATATTAACTTCATGTTTTTGCCCAAGTTGATAAGCAGTTTCTTCTGAATTTAAGTTAAATAAATATGCCACTTCATTACTGTTATTTTGTGTTTGTGCTATTTTTAAAAGTTCTTTATGTACCTCATAAATTTTTTCGTTTTGTTCTGAACTCAAATAAGGAATATTTGTTTTGCTTATTTTCTCAATAGCAATATTAGTAATATTAATTTTATGGTCACGTTTTTTTGCCTGTTCTAATGGTATTTTTGCTACTTTTATTATACCACTATTCCCGCTATTTGTCAAGGGATTTTGAGAATTATTTTGCGTTTCACCGTCATAAATTTTCTCCCTGCCATACTCACGTTTTAGAATATCGTTATGTTCGCTTACAAATTGCTTTAATTCGCTCTGTAATGCCCTTAATTGCCTTTTGTAAGCTTTAGCAGTATCTTTATCAAGCGTACCCAAAACAAGCCTTTTTGCCTTGCGAATTTTGCGTTCCAATGCTCGTTGATGTTGCTCTATACGATAATTTTCAAGGTCTTTTTCGGCGTCTATCGGCTTGGGAATTTTGGTTCTGCCGTCAATATATAATCCCATATCGTGGCGACAATTCGGGTGGAACAAGCCTTTTTCAATCGCCGTTGAAAGTAGTGGAAACCACTTCCCGCAATAGTTTGATTTTCCCCAAAGTTCCTCGCCAATTTCTTTAACTTCGCCGTTCCAAAAAATAAAGGTATCTTCAATGTAAACCCTGCCTTGCCACGGTAAACAGGTATCTAAACATCTGTCATATTGGCTAATTAGCACCGTATCATAACCCAATTGGGAGAACCGCTCCGACCTGCCGTGCAAGGTCGCTTTCATGCTTGCGGTTCTAAGTGCCATTCTCACATAGTTGGCAATATTTATATGCCTGCCGTCCTTGTAAACAATGCAGTTTATGCCTTGCTCAAGAAAACTTTTAGTCGCCATATCAATTGCCGTTTCAAGATTTGTGCCACTTGCCATTTCAAGTTCTGCTAAATGCAAAGTACGGCGGTAAACGTCATCAGTCATTCGCAAAATAGCCGTTTCGGAGTGCCTCTCAATAGTGGTTATGCTGTCAATCAAATTGTTAATTCTGGTGGTGTCAATGCCAAAAAAATTAGGCGAATTTTGCAGGTTCATAAAATTATTAGTTTGATTTATACTATTTTGAAAACTTGCTTGTAAAATCTGCCTTGTCGCTGAAATAGGCTTGTAATCCTGCATTATTTTCAAGTTGTTTTGCCTAAAATTATCAAGATTTTTAAGCTTTTGAATTAGCCAATTTTGAGGATTTAGCACTTGATTTTCGGGATTTTTCTGCAATTGCAATCTCAAATTTTCAACAATTTTAAGTTCAATCTCCTCAAACATTTTGGCAATGTCACTATAACTAAGCAAGGCTTATTTCCTCACTTTCAAGACCTTTTTCTCGCCTAATTCGTTTGACCTCCTCGGCTTTCCATTCGTCATCTTTTGAACTTCCCCAAAGCTCCTCAACCTGCGTTTGCACCGACATAATGCCGTACGCTCCTGCCTTGCCGACCGTTTCAACCCTGCTGTCGAAATCGGGCGAACCGTATTCGCCAAAACTTACAATAATTTCATATTCTTTTGGCTCAATTTCAAGCATATTATCATAGGTTTTCAAAACCGCATTAATAAGGCTTGGCAAGGCTTTTTCAAGGGTTGTTGTAATGGTATTTCGGGTGTTTCCGGTTACGTCCTTTTTCTCTTGTTGTGCCTCTGCTGACTGCATTTTTCCAACATCAATACCCAGCGTTGCAGGCGAAACAAGACCTTGCAAGCACATAAGCAAGCAATTTGAATAGCTTTCGGCGAAAGCCTCGTATTTTATATCTGGTTATTTGTATAATTTTTCCTATTTTTAATACCATTTTTTCAATTTGTTGTAATATTGACCGCGTATACATTCACATTTAATCAATTTAACTATTGTTTTGAATATTTCAAAATCATAAGAGTGAAGAAGAATTGTGGTAGTGAAACTTTTCCTGTATTATAAAATGGAATATTAGGTAAAAATTTTCCTTCATTTGATTTTTTGACAAAAAGCAACAAAACTATTGACAAATATAAAAAAATATGATATAATAAGATTGCAAATTTTTGAATTTTTTTTACAAAATCAATGTGCAAATTTAAATATTAATAAAAGAAAAAAATTACTTAAAAAAAGTTTTAAGCGAGTGCAGTTGCTAATATTTTTCTCTTTAATCATGCAAACATTTATTGTAATATTACCGCTACTTTTCGTTTATAATGAAAACGCTCTTTTTGATGAAATTTTAAATAAGGTTGATTCAAACAAGTTGATAGCATTTGATTGGATTTCTGAATATATGAGATAATAGAAGTGCAAAGATTTAAAGAAGCAAACTATGAAAACGCTTAGATATAGGTCATGTTAAAGAGCATGAATTTTGGTATGAACGAAATGAAGCTGAAAAAAAGGAATGACTCAATCCGAGTTTAATGACTATATGAATAACCCTGAATTTTATGCATGGCAAGATATGCATGAAAATAGATCTCATGAGCATGAATCAAAACATTAAATGTTAAAAGAAGTGGTTTTATGAGTTATAATTTAGGTAGAGATGAACTATTTTGGAGAATAGGTCATGAGATGATGGTTTATTAAATGCACTGAAAAACTCTGAAAATGTAAACTTTAAGGACGAAGAAGGAACTTCTTATTTGCATGTAGCTTGTATTAATAATTATTTGGAAGCAATAATTGTGTTGATGGTGTAGGCCCAAATGTTGTTGATAAAAAAGGGCGTACTGCTATTTTATATGCACTGGGGCGTAAACACAAAGATAATCCAAAAATATTGGAAGCTTTTTTAAAACATGGGCTTGATTTAAACCGTCTATACAAAACTGGTGAAATTTTGGAGAATGTTATTAAATCTTTTAGAAATGAAGAATTGAATAATATTATACAAAAATTTGGCTTTTAGCACTTGCAACTTTGGTCACGCATAACAAAATATTGAGGATTTAATTAATACAGTTGTAAAAGAGCATAAGGAAAAATTTGAAATTGCCTCCAGTCATGAGTGTGTTTCAAGCAACTGTTTTGTTGCATGCACTCTTATAACAACTGCTGACGGCAAAAAGCCTATTCAACAAATCAAAATTGGCGACAAAGTGCTTTCGCAAAAGGAAAACACTAATCAGATTGCCTTTAAGCAGGTCACAAATACTTTTGTTAATGAAACTAATGAAATTGACCATATTCATGTAAATGGGGAAACTATATCTGCTACTCCAAATCACCCATTCTATGTTGATAAATTGGGTTGGCAACTTGCAAAAAATCTTCTTGCAGGAGATGTTCTCGCCCTTTCCAATGGTGAATTTGTTACTGTTGAATGGGTTCAGCATGAAATTCTTGAAAAGCCTGTAAAAGTTTATAACTTTGAAGTAGAAGATTTCCACACCTATTTTGTAGGCAAAAATTCGGTTCTTGTCCATAATTTATGTGGAAACTTTGAAAAATATTATAAAGCGACGAGTTCTAATGATTATGAACAATTGATTTCTACAGGTAAAATCCTAGGAACAAGGGAAACTTTTATTTCTCCAACAAAAGGATATTCATCAAATTATGATGGGGTATTAGTGGAATTTCATGTTAAAAATGGAACTACTAAAGAATTGACAAAAATCGGTTTCAGAGATGAATCTGTATTAACAAGTCAAGTTTATGGAACCATGTCCTTAATGAAAAATAGACCAAAAGATGCCGAATCATGGATATTACATAACTGCTATTTTAAATCTGAAAGAAGACAAATAAATATTGGTTTAGGAATAGGAGATGCTTTAGAGCTATTTAACAATAATATTATTGAATTTTATAGGAGAAATTGATGATATGATTTCAAAAATTAAAAATAATATCTTAAATTTGATGACAAACCAAGTTACTAAAGAAGATTTTCTAAAGAATTTGAAGATTGATATAAATATCATGTCTAATGTTATTTTGGATATGCTTAAGATTGCCTATAATAATCAAGACAAAAATTTGCTTGAGGAGGCAATATATTTGCTTTTTACATATGAAGAAAATATTGACTTAAAAAAATATGTGGATATGTTAAATAAGATTATATGTGAAAATTGGCATACTGAACATGAAAATATTGCCTTATTGCTTGAAGACATTGCATACTCAAGCAGTGTTGATGCTTTGTACAAAAATATCTTTGCCAAATATGATTATTTATTATGGGATACTAATTATGCTTTAGCTGTAAAGTGCATTTATGGCTTAGGTGCTATAGCAACTGATTCAGCCATTAAAAAATTAAAACAATTATCAATACATGATAACGAAATAATAAGAAAAAATTCATTATATCAATTAAAAAAACTTTGTATTGGTCAATAATAAGCTATATGTAGAACTTATGATGAAGCATTTAATACATTTAATCATAATGCCAATCATAGTAAAGATGGGTATACAGCATATGAATTAAGCGAAAACATATATACTAACGATAAAAATGAAAATGAAAAATATAGTTTCCAAGAATGGCAGGTAGCTAATTGTGCTGAGATATGGGCAGCAAGAAAAGCTATTTTAAATGGTGAAATTTTTGATATCATCAATAATTTTGATATAAGTATTGATGATGTTATTGACAAAGTTTTAAAATATGGTGACAAATTCATATTAGATCTAATTAATCCTGCTAATTGGGAAGCACACGAAGCTCATAATGTTGTTAATTACATGAAATTGAAAGAAAAGTATCATGTAATAGAATTATCGAATGATTTGATAAATAGCTTAAAAACGAATAATAAATTACCCAATAATTATATTACTAAAACATAAGCAGAAGCAATAGGATGGAAAAGTGGCAAGGCATTAAATAATTATGCTCCAGGTAAGGAATAGGTGGAGACATATTTGATAATACAACTGGAGTATTATCTTCAGCACCAAATCGTATTTGGTATGAAGCAGATGTTGGTATGGATTATACAAAAAGCCGTGCCAAAAATCCAGGATATAGAATATTATATTCAAATGATGGTTTAATATATGGGACTTTTGATCACTATGATACAGTTTTCCCTATTGATATCTAGTTTTTAACGAGAGGAAAAATTATTATGTTAATTGAAATAATTTGTCTTTTTGCAAAATCATATTTAGATGCAAACCAATTTGAAGAACTTTTTTTAAATAATATTACTAAATTTGAATCAATACTTGATGATAGAACTTATATAAATATAGTTTCTATAAACTGGACCTCAAACTCAGAGATAATATCATTAAAAAACTATCTTTGTAAGTATCTCTTTGAGAATTTTTTCAAAGCTTTATAGTAAGCTTCTTTGTGCTTTTTTCTGTAAACCCAATTAATCATTTATTATCCTTCTCCTTTAAATTGTATTGGTTAAATTATCTTTAAATGTTTTTTTGCAAACTGCACAACGTGTAAATACCATCACTTTTTACCTACTTTATAAATTTTCCATATCCTGTTTTAGACTTAGGATTTTTTTCTACACTATCATAGATTGCAACAAGTGTCTGATTTCCAATTTTATCGATTCTATACATCTCAGCACCATCCATAATTTTTGAATAATTATCAAATTCATATTCAGACGTTAAAATATCTATGTTTTCACCATAGAATAGGCACTTTTGAGTTATTCAGTACGCATTATGATAATTGTCAATTAATTCAATCATAATTAACGTCTAAACATAATGCATTACTATTTTTGAAATTGCCTTTCTTGAAATGCATATATAATTAATAACCAAATCTGATTTCAATACAACCATTACCACTTATTGATAAAAGTTGATATTCATCTCCATCTTTTTTATGCCTATTAGTTTGTCCATAATTTTCACTTGTATGATTCGTAAAAAGAAGGATATAGTAAGTTTCATCAGGTAAAAATAAAACTTTACTAAAACTAATAATTTTATTTTTAAGCCTAATTTCATTGACAATAATATCTGTCACTGTTTCGCTGTATGGCACATTTTTAGCAATTGACAAAGCCTTGTCTAATGACATAAATTTATTTTCTATATACAAAATTCCTTTTTAAAACTTAAATTCTTCAAATTGTACAATTGTATTATCAAATAAATATTTATAGTATAAACAAGTAACGGTATATTGTCTGCATTTTCTTTAAAGTAATCAGAAATAATCAAGTTAAATTTGTATTTTTCACTTAATATGGTAATTGATGAGAAATAGTATTCTTTACATACCATTCTTTGAATTATTTAATTATAAAAGCTGTCATTTCAGCAGCTATTTTCTTTTATCTTCAAGCCAATCAAAATAGCTTAAAACTTCATCTAAATCTTTTCTTAACTGTACTTTATCTTCTTCAGAAAAATCCAGTTCATTCCAATTGACTTTTTCTAAAAACTCAATTGCTTTTTTTGTTTCTTGTTCAAGTGAGGCATTTTCACACAATAATAAGCCACTTCTTGCAAATCTTATTACCATTGTCAAACACCAAACAGCCTTTTCAATATTTGAAATAAATGGATAATCATATACAAATACCTGTTCAAAAGAAGTTTCATAATCTTCAAAACGATTTCCACTTATATCTATATCAACATACGAATAAAACAAGTCCATACATTCAAGTTTAATCTTTATGAGTTCCATAAAACCACACTTCTCTCTTAACATTCCCCATTGTGTTAATGTAAAGATTATTTCATCTACAATCTGTTTTAGTTTATCAAAGTCCATATCTTTTACAGCATAGCTATCTTGATAACAATGTCACAAATTGCAACTATTCAAGAAATGCCACTGAAAGTAAAATTGCTATCAGCACTTACATTATTCATAATTTTCTCCCATACTATTTTCTAGTATAATTATACACTATTTTCTTGTGTTTGTCAAAGCTTTATTTGTATTTTTTACCTTTTGCACAAAATTACTATGTGTTATCATTAATTTATCAACCAAAAAAATACAATTGGTTTGCCATATATCAAATATTTTCTTACAATATAAAATAATATAAGCAAGTCTGTTTTAATAGGAAAATCAATTTTCAAAAATTTTATTTAAAATTTGCCTTTGGTTTGATTAAAATTACAGAACAATTCTTGTATTTTCCCGCCCATGGTGAGGAAATACATAGATAAAAAATAATAAAAAAATATATTTTTTATAAAAATTGATTTTCGTGTGAATTGCGTCCCCACTATTGACAAATTACAAAATATATGATATAATGTAAGTAATATAAAGATACGACGAGAAGTCGTATTTTCGTTTGCCTATACCACAAATAGCGAAAACCAAGCCGTTGGTATAGAGATTATGAAAGGAGAATGGATTAGGGGTAATCATTCCACCTATGATAAGGGTTTTGCTATGTATCCTCTATTACCTGTAATCAATCAGGAATTAAAAGTGCCAAGTCAGTTCTGCAGACAACATGGAAACCGTGGGACACACGGGATTAGCTCGTTGATACTGTATTCACTGGAATACTTGAGCGATAAGCCCCCACCTCTATGCGTAGCATAGGCGGTGGGAGTATGTCACTAAATATGGAGATTTAATGTTATGGAAAGAGTATTTACAAAGAATTTTTATAAATGTTGTTGTTTTTTTCTGCTTGGGGTGTTTATGGGATTTTTGTTTGCCCCAATAAAGCAGGGAGTTAATATTTTCAGCAATAACGGCAAGTCAGGAGTAAGTAAAGACAATATAGGCGAAATTTAGTGTGGAAATTAATTTTCAAAAATTTCACTTGACAAACTTTAAAAAAAGTTGTATAATACTATTGTGTGAAGAAACTATAAAAAAACTTTTGGGTATATTATCAAATAATATAGTTGTAAAAAAATGTTCTAATTTAATTAAATAATTATTTAATTAATTATTTTCCCCGCCGTAGGCGTGAGAAATAAAGATATATTTAGTATATTTAAAAACTTTTTTATAGTTTAATAAATTTTAAAATATTTTCAATATTGAAAAAATTGGAAAATTCAGAAAGAAGGATTAAAAAATATGAGTAAGAAAATTGTGCCTGTAACACTTTTGACAGGCTATCTTGGTGCTGGCAAAACCACACTTATGAACTATATTTTAAACAATCAAGAGGGCTATAAAGTAGCGGTTATCGTTAATGATATCGGCGAGGTTAATATTGACGCTGATTTGATTGAAAAAGGAGGAAACGTAACCCAGAAAGACGACAATCTTGTTCCCCTTTCCAACGGCTGTATCTGCTGTACCCTCAAAACTGACCTTGCTGAACAAATTGTTTCGCTTGCAACAAGTGATAAGTTTGACTATATTCTTATTGAGGCAAGTGGCGTATGCGAACCTCTTCCGATTGCACAAACGATTTGCTGTTTTGACGGAGAAACCTATCCCGAAGTTGCAAGATTGGACAATATTGTAACGGTGGTTGATACACTGCGTATGGCTGATGAATTTGGTTGTGGCGACAATCTTCTTAAAAAAGACCTTGACGAGGACGATATTGAAAACCTGCTCATTCAACAGATTGAATTCTGCAATACTGTTATGCTTAACAAGGTGGACAAGGTAACTCCCGAACAGCTAAAGCAAGTTAGGGACGTTGTTAAAGCTCTTGCCCCCGATGCTGAAATTATTGAAACCTCTTTTGGCAAAATTGACCTTACAAAGGTTCTCAATGCAAATGTATTTGATTTTGAAGAACTTTCTTGCTCAGCAGGCTGGGTTAAAGCTTTAGAAGATGATTTTGATGAACATGAAGAACACGAACACCATCATGAACATCATCACGAACATGAAGAACATCATCATGACCACGAACACCACCATGAACATTGTCACCACCACGACCATGAA
>CANRLN010000057.1 GCA_947631445.1 uncultured Clostridia bacterium | reverse complement strand
AAACTGCCGAAATGCCCGGCTTCTATCCTGTTGACGAATATGACCTTGCAGGATTTTCTGTAGGTATTGTAGACAAGCAGAAAATTCTCAAGCCAGAAACTCAAAAGGCTGGAGATGTTATGATTGGTATCAAGTCAAGCGGTGTTCACTCCAACGGTTTTTCACTTGTAAGAAAGGTTTTCGCAGTAAACGAATCCAACCTTTCAAGACATTTCAGTGAACTTGGAAAATCTCTCGGCGAATCCCTCCTTACACCTACAAAGATTTATGTTAAGGCTATCATGTCACTTCTTGATGCAGTAAATGTAAAGGCTATTTCACATATCACAGGTGGCGGATTTTATGAAAACATTCCACGTTCACTCCCAAACGGCATTTCTGCTAAAATTGAGGAAAAAGCCGTTCAGATTCTCCCAATCTTTGATTTGATTGAAAAAACCGGCAAAATTGATAGACGTGATATGTTTAACACATTCAACATGGGTGTTGGAATGACGGTTGTTGTTGACAAAAACGATGTTGACAAGGCAATTGAGGCTATAAATGCAAGTGGCGAACAAGCTTATGTTCTTGGCGAACTTGTTGAGTCGGAAGACGGCGTAATTATCTGTTAATATTAACACAAATAAGGAGGGCGTAATATCCCTCCTTTATTAAAAAAGAGGCTTTTTTATGATACAGGATATAAGAGAAAACAGTCTAAATTATACATATAAAAATATAACCCCCTCCCCTGCCGACTGTATTCTTGCATACAATGAAAAAAATGTTCTTTGTTTTATAAACAAAGATAAGATATATTTTCCCGAATTTGCCCTTTGCAATCAATCAGCTGAATATATCTACCTGTTTGAAACCGATGGGGTTAAGTTTTTTCTTTGCATAAATGAAAACCTGCTCAATCCTGACGGATTTTCCTATGAAAATATAGATGTTTTAAAATTATTTTCAGGAAGAGAATATTTTAACGAATTTGCATACGGTGCAATTGTGGGATATCATCTTTCCTGCTGGTACAAAAGCCATAGGTTCTGCGGAAAATGTGGAAACAAAATGCTTGTGGGAAACAAACTTCGTAATCTTATCTGCCCGCACTGCAAAGATGAATTGTTCACTTCAATTGCTCCTGCTGTCATTGTCGGATTGTATAATAATGACAAGCTTTTGCTGACCAAATATGCACACCGTGAGTTTACTAATTATGCCCTTATTGGCGGTTATGCCGAGGTAGGCGAAACAATAGAACAAACTGTTGCAAGAGAGGTTTTTGAGGAAACCGGCTTAAAGGTAAAAAATATCAGATATTATAAATCCCAGCCGTGGGGATTTTCCCAAACCCTGCTTTTTGGATTTTGGGCGGAACTGGACGGAAGCGACAAACTAACGATTGACTATGATGAACTTTCGGTTGCCTGTTGGAAAAAACGCAATGAAATTCCACCAAGAGAAAATCTTGCATCGCTTACAAGCGAAATGATACAGAAATTTATTGACGGCAAAGAGCAGGAACAATAGAAAAGCTGATATAATAAAATTACATGAAAGGAGGAATAGAAAATGAAAAATATATGTGTTCTTGTTTCCGGCGGAGGAACTAATTTGCAGGCAATTATTGATGCACAAAAAAATGGCGAAATAAAAGGCGGAAAGATAACCTGTGTTATCTCCTCAAAAGAGGGAGTGTATGCCCTTGAAAGAGCCAAAAATGCAGGTATTCCTACTGTGGTAATTCCAAGAAAAAATTATAGCGACAGTGTTAGTTATAGCAAAGCTATTCTTGCCGAACTTAAAAAACAAAAAGCCGACTTGATTGTACTTGCTGGGTTTATGACAATACTTGACAAGTGTCTTACAAGCGAATATCCTTACCAGATAATCAATGTACACCCTGCTCTTATTCCAAGTTTTTGTGGAGAAGGATTTTATGGACTTAAGGTTCATGAAAAGGCTCTTGAATATGGAGTTAAAGTATCAGGAGCAACCATTCATTTTGTAAACGAACAGGCGGACGCAGGAGCAATTATCCTGCAGGGAACTGTGGATATTGCCAACAATGAAACCCCTGACAGCCTACAAAAAAAGATTATGGAAAATGTTGAATGGAAACTGCTCCCCAAGGCAATCTCACTTTTCTGTGAGGACAGAATTTCAATCAAAGATGGCAAAGCCTATGTTGATTTAAAATAAATAAAATATTGGAGGAAAAAATATGAACACACTTAATATTTATGATGAGCTTAAAAACAATCCTTACCCCGGACGTGGTATTGTTATTGGAAAATCTGCTGACAGCAAAAACGCTGTTACTGCATATTTTATTATGGGCAGGAGTGTAAACTCACGCAACCGTGTGTTTACCGAAACAGCTGACGGAATCAAAACCGAGGCTGCCGACCCCTCAAAACTCTCCGACCCACATCTTATTATCTATTCTCCTGTTAGAGTTTTGGGAAACAAAACAATCGTTACCAATGGCGACCAAACCGACACAATCTATGAACTTATGGACAAGCAACAGACCTTTGAACAGTCGCTTAGAACAAGGGAATATGAAGATGACCAGCCAAACTATACACCAAGAATTTCTGGAATTATGCACGTTGAAAACGGCAGTTATAACTATGCTATGTCCATTCTTAAATCTGCTGACGGCAATCCCGACAGTGTTGAAAGATTTACTTTTACATACACAAACCCTTTGAATGGTATTGGTCATTTTATCCATACTTATAAGGCAAATGAAAATCCGCTCCCAAGCTTTGAGGGAGAGCCTAAAAAGGTTGAAATTCCAAACGATATTGACGAATTTACAAGCAATCTTTGGAACGCTCTTAATGATGACAATAAAGTTTCACTTTTTGTAAGATATATTGATATTGAAACCGGCAAGGCAACTTCAAAGATTATCAATAAGTATACCAAAACTAATTAATATAATAAGGCTGCAACCAAAGGGGGCGAGCAATCTTGTACCTTAAAAATCAGAAAGTAAGAAGTTCAAAACTTTACTCTATCGGTTATATGCCGTTTTTAAAAGAGTATGTGCTGGAAAGTGTCGTGCCTTGGGTTGCTTGGTACAGCAGATACTACCGAATAACGGTTGATGAATACTGCCTTTACCAGACAGACCCCCAAAAGCTTGATGAACTTGCTGATGAATTTTATCAAAGTGAAAACAAGCACAAACGTTTTCTGTTTTCGGGAAAAGCTTCCGAAAACACCCCCGAACAACAAGAACAATTCAAGCAGGCTTGCGAATACTGTATGACCAAGCATTATGTCGCAGACTGGGAAAAATTTTAAATAATTTTATTTTTAGGAGGATAAAATAATGGCAAATGAAATACAATTAAAATACGGCTGTAATCCAAATCAGAAGCCGTCAAGAGTTTATATGGCAAATGGAAGTGACCTTCCTATTACTGTTTTAAATGGCAAACCGGGATATATTAACCTGCTTGATGCACTGAATGGTTGGCAACTTGTTAAAGAATTAAAGCAGGCAACAGGACTTTGTGCCGCAACCTCTTTCAAACACGTTTCCCCAGCCGGTGCGGCAGTTGGCAGACCTCTTACCGAAACAGAGGCTAAAATTTATTTTGTGGACGACCTTGGAGAACTTTCTCCGCTTGCAAGTGCATACGCAAAGGCAAGAGGTGCGGACAGAATGTCATCTTATGGCGATTTTATTGCACTTTCGGATAAAGTAGATTTGTGTACCGCAAAAATGATTCAGCGTGAAGTTTCGGACGGTATTATTGCTCCTGCTTATGATGATGACGCACTTGAAGTTTTAAAATCAAAGAAAAAGGGCAACTATTGCATCTTGCAGATTGATGAAAACTATAAACCAGAACCGGTTGAAACAAAACAAGTTTTTGGTGTAAGCTTTGAACAGGGCAGAAATGAACTGAAAATTGACAAAGAAATGATTGAAAGCAATATTGTTTCGCAAAACAAGGATATTCCCGATGACAAGAAGATTGACCTTATTGTTTCGCTTATTACACTCAAATACACCCAGTCCAATTCTGTATGCTATGTAAAGAATGGTCAAGCTATCGGTATTGGTGCAGGACAGCAGTCAAGAATACACTGCACCCGTCTTGCAGGAAACAAGGCAGACACATGGTGGCTCAGACAGCACCCAAAGGTTATGGCACTCCAATTTGTGGATAATATCCGCCGTCCCGACCGTGACAATTCGATTGATGTTTATATTTCAAATGAATATGAAGATGTTCTTGCAGAGGGCGTTTGGCAGAATATTTTTAAGGTTAAACCAGAAGTTCTCACAGAGCAGGAAAAGAAGCAGTGGCTTGCACAAAATACCGATGTTTGCCTTGGTTCGGACGCATTCTTCCCATTTGGCGACAATATCGAAAGAGCATACAAGAGCGGTGTTAAATATATTGCTGAACCGGGCGGTTCAATTCGTGACGACAACGTTATTGAAACCTGCGACAAATACAACATGACACTTAGCTTTACAGGAATAAGACTTTTCCACCACTAAAATTAATTTTAATTCCCTTTGCACACAAAGCAAAGGGAATTTTTTATTTAAAGGGCATTATTTCATAAGTGATAATTTAAGCAAAAATAATTTTTTGGGGAAAGGTGCTTTATCCCTCCATAATAATTCCCCCTCACCCTATTTTAAACAAAAATTTTAATAATTAATTTATCATGCTGTTAGTTATAGCAATTGACAAATTTAAGATAATATGCTATAATAAATAGGTTGTGTAAAGAGAGAAAAATTTGGCGAAAAAGGAGGACAGAATTTTTTTAGAACAAAAAATAGAAACAACAGGACAAAAAATAATAAAGATTGAAGGTTTTTTTATCAAACAGTTTGTAAATGATTTAAAAAAAGAATTTAAGGGATATAATCCTAAACTTTTTTCCAAAGATTTAATGGCAGGTCTTACGGTTGCCGCAGTTGCTCTCCCACTTGCCCTTGCATTTGGTGTAAGCTCGGGAGCAGATGCTTCGGCAGGTCTTGTTACAGCAATCATTGCCGGAATTGTTATTGGTGGTCTTTCGGGTGCGTCCTATCAAATTTCCGGACCTACCGGTGCAATGGCTGCAATACTTGTTTCATTGGTTGCAAAGTATCATATGCAGGGAATGTTGCTTGCCGGTCTTATTTCCGGAATTATTTTGATTTTAATGGCACTGCTTAAAATAGGCAAGCTTGTGTCCTATATTCCCGCTCCGGTTATAACCGGCTTTACTTCGGGAATTGCAATTATTATTGCACTCGGACAGATTGACAACTTTTTTGGAACTTCTTCAAAAGGTGAAAACGCAATTGCAAAGATTATTTCCTATAAAGATTTAGGATTTTCTCCTAATATGTATGCGGTGCTTTTTGGTGTGCTTGCGGTTGTAATTATGATTGTTTACCCCAAGAAATTACAAGGAATAATTCCGTCCTCTCTTGCAGCAATAGTGGTTGCTGTAATTCTTAATTTTATCATAAATCCCAGTGCCGATACTTCCAAGGTTGCAGAGGTTGGTTCTATTCCAAGAAAACTTATAACCGACCAAAGTCTTATTTTAAACGGCTTTGATTTATCCAATGTCAAGGAACTTATAATGCCCGCTTTTTCAATTGCTATGCTCGGAATGATTGAAAGCCTGCTCTGTGGTGCTGCCGCCGGCAAAATGAAAGGTGAAAAACTTAATTCCACAAGAGAACTTGTGGCACAAGGTATCGGAAATATTGTAATTCCACTTCTTGGCGGTGTTCCTGCAACTGCGGCCATTGCAAGAACTTCGGTTGTTATCAAAAGTGGCGGAAAAACAAGAGTTGCAAGTATTGTTCATTCGATAACCCTTATTCTTTCAATGTTTCTTTTGGGTTCGGTTATGTCAAGAATACCTCTTTCAGCACTTGCAGGTGTGCTTATGGTAACAGCTTTCAAAATGAACGACTTCAAGGTTATCAAACAACTTTTCTCCAAAAAACTTAAATATTCCGAACTTCAGTTTATAAGCACAATGATTGCAACTGTTGTTTTTGACCTTACAATTGCAATTGCTATCGGAGTTGTTGTGGCAATGCTTTTATTTATTCTCAAAAGCAGTGAACTTAAAATTGATATTGCAGATATCGACGACAAAAAGCTTGGTTATAACGAAAACAGAGTACACAAAAAAATCAAGATTGTATATCTTGCAGGTCCTCTTTTCTTTGGAACTCAGGAACATCTTACCAACTCGCTCGAGAATATTGGAGAGCTTAAGGCGATTATTTTCTCAATGCGTGGAGTGCCAAATATTGACGACAGTGCAATTTATGAACTTGAAAATATTGTTCAAAAATTTAAAGAGCAGGGAACAAGAGTACTGTTTTGCGGAGTAAATACTGATGTTGTAAAAACTATGGACAGAGCAGGCTTTGTGGAAAAGGTCGGAAGCGACTGTTTCCTCTGGGATGCTGTTACAGCCATTGAAAAACTGGACAATGAATTTCATATAGAACCTGCTGCATAACAAATTTAAATTTCGTGTAAAAAACGTGTATAAAAAAATAAAGCCTTCTTAAAAAGAAGGCTTTATTTCATATGGTGGAGGCGGGGAGAGTCGAACTCCCGTCCGAAAACCTATTCACACAAATTTCTACGAGTGTAGCTTATAATTGTGGGTAAACCCATTTTCCTAAAATAATCGCATACAAGCAAGCAATTATATCAGGTAGACTGAAATACATCACAAAGGCTACAGCCATCGCCAAAGGACGTTCACCACTCTAATCGACGCCTATCCCAAACCGTGGTACTCAAGGGTAAGACGAGCGGCTGACTTAAGCAGCTGCTAATTCAAAATTATTTTCGTCGTTTAAATTTATAAACGTGTGCGACTTTTAAAGAGTGTTCGCTACTCTACTCGCTTATCATGTTTCAAAATCCCCGTCGAAACCTTTACGCCCCCATTTTTTTAATATTTATTATTGCGTGATTTTAATGCACGGTCAATTTCTCTTGATGCAGATTTTGCAGCCATATCCGCACGTTTATCATGAAGTTTTTTACCTTTGCAAAGCCCAAGTTGAAGTTTAATTTTACTTCCTTTAAAATATAGAGAAAGAGGAATAAGAGTAAGACCTTCCTGTTTAACCTTGCCAAAAAGCCTATTAATTTCAGTCTTGTGCATAAGCAGTTTGCGAACCCTTAAAGGGTCTTTGTTGAAGATATTGCCTTGTTCATAAGGGGAAACATGCATACCTTTAATCCAAAGTTCGCCTTTGTCAATGCTGCACCAACTGTCTTTAAGATTGACCATACCTTTTCTTATAGATTTGACTTCTGTTCCAAAAAGCTCGATTCCACATTCAAAAGACTCAATCACAAAATATTCATGGCGAACCTGACGGTTCAAAGCTATAGTTTTTGTATTTTCTGCAGACAATTTCTTCACCACCTTTATTTATAATATTATACTACATTCCTACCAAAAAGTCAAGTGTTTTTTCACAAAAAAACAAACAATCAATATTAATATAATCCGATTATTTTTTGTTAATACTGCATAAAATATTTTATTTCAAATCTGAATAAGCAAAAAAAATATCAAAAATAATCATTATGTTCCGGTTGAGGGAAAAAGTCGTCAATAACCTGAGTGAGATATTGATATACAATATCAAAATCCGAATCTTCAAAGTTTGGTTCGGGCTGATGAAATTCGTTCATACAGATAAAGCTATTCAAAGAAAGGGTCTGAACATATTCATTTTCGCATATCTGAACAAAACTGCCACCATTTTTCTGAGCGAACTGGTCTATAAACAACTTGGATTCGCTATCATAAAGTAATGTATAATCGGTTGTTCCAACATTCGCACAAACACAAATAGTACATATATTATCTTCAAATTGCTGATTGATGGTTATTTTATTTTTGCCACATTGTTTAGCAACCGAAATAGCATTTATAATCATATTCATGCAAGCAGCTTTTAAAAAATCCTTGGATTCATAAATAAAGCAGGAATTGGTTTCCTTCAAATCTACAGAAACATTGATTTTTTGAAGATATGGATTTATTTTGTTCGTTATATTTTTCAAAATACCTTCTATATCCTGTTTATCTGTGTCAATTTGATGTAAAAAAACCGATTGAGCCAAAAAATGTCGGGTTGCATCACAAAGCGAACGCAAAGCTATCTGCTTTAAATTTTCTATATTTTGCTCTACCATCGGCTTGTTTTCATTATCCGAAAGGTATTCAAACATTTCTATTGTCGAAATACCCTTGGTCAGATTATCTCGGATTGTATCCATAACTTCATTGGAATCGGCTATATTTTCTTTAAAAGCACCCAACGAAGCGATGGTTGCCTGAGAAAGACATATTCCAACATAGCTAACTATTATATTTTGGTCATATTCAGGAACTATAACCAACTTTATATATTCATCATCAAGTGCAAGTACTGCCGAAGTATTGTTTAGAATCGGAAGGGAAATAGGATTAAAGTCTGTTTTTACTACCTTACAGTTATCCTTATTCTTAAGAATTTTTTCATTTGTTGAACTGATTATTTCCAAATCAGTATTAAAGATTATACTATTTTTTAAACTCATAGATATTCTCCTTTCAACTATCGTGCTGTTCTATTCCAAAAACCTGTTTTAAGGTAAAATACGGTTCCAAAAATATGCTTTTTCTTAACCATTCATCAATAATACACCCTGCATTAGAAAGAAAAAACCATATTATACTGAAAGGCAAACATATTTGTCCCTTATAATTCAGCGGCATTTGGGAATAATCCCAAATATTAAGATTCATACTAAGATTAAGCCACATTCCTGAAAAAAGTTCAAGAGTAGTAATAAATATGGTCATAAAGGTAAGCAGTGCTATAAGCGGAAGTCCGTCACGGCGTTTGTTGTTAAGGTTATGAATCATAAGCAATGAAAGTCCTCCCAAAACGCCCATTGATATATGCGAAAATCCACGAAAAAGCACCTCTACCAAACCATAACACAAATTGCCCACAGTAAATACCGTAAAATACTTAAGTATACTTCTTTTCATATAAATTAACTCCTTTTCTAATAAACTGATTTTTATAATAGTTTATCCGATTAGGAGCAATTTAAACATATTTTTTAATTTATATAATAGTTATTCCCTCACTTTAAAATAAGGGCGTAGGAACAATCATGTTACCTTTTAGTTTTCTTTATTATTATTTTTCTTTTTTTTGTCGTCTGGAGCGATAATAATATAAAGAACACAGCCAACCACAACTACAATAATACCACCGATTGCAATAGGTTTCATCTTCTTTTGTTCACCGCTGTTGTTATTATTGTTATTGTTTGTATTGTTGTTTGTTACTTTTTCGGCAACAACTACATCAACGCCCATTACACCGTCCGGTGTTTGAACATATATAATAGTATTTCCACAGCTGACTCCGGTTATTTTTCCATTTTCAAACGATGCTATGTTTGCATCTGCCGTGCCTAAAATTTCAAAATCCTTGCCGTTAAGAAATGTTTTAGAATCAATTGAACCATCAAGGGCAATGGTAAGTATAGGGTTTATACCATATGTATTAGGATTAAGATTTTTGTCATAATCAATCTGAGAAGCAATAACATCACCGATTTCGCCCTCGGCTTCTGCACCAAGCGTAAGCGTATAATTTTGAACATCTCTATTCATCTCGTTGCCATCAGTATTGGTAAGCTGTCCTACCTCAAGCTTAATTTCGCACTGGTCGCCATCATTGCCAAGCTGGTCAAACGCAATCGAAGTTATTGTGCCACTTTCGGCAAGACCATTCGTTGATGCAAAGGTTATAATATATTTGCTTTCCGAATCAAGATTATTATCCACCTTAAGCCCGTCCGAAAGTATATCGCCCATTTTGGATTTGGTATATTTAATTTTAGAGCCATCGTAATAAGCAGTTATAGTAATAGCGGTTGCTCCAGTAATGTTTTCGCCAACCACATCTATAACATATTTGCCATCTTTTCCATATGAAAGAGTTGGATATATCTTTGCTGTACCATCAGCATATGCCGAAAAGGCAAAGGAAAGAATACACACCATAGACATTACAAGTACGGTTATTCCTGATAAAACTTTTTTGATTTTGGTCATGATTTTTTTGTACGATTATTTTCGTACACTCCTTTCAATATATTTACAGTAAATTAAAATTCACTGATTACTATAAATCATTATAACATATACAAGTGCATTTGTCAAGAGAATTTTAAAAAATAATTATATTTTTTATGAATATTTAATATAAAAGTGGTTAAAAAAATTTTTTGATTTTTTAAAATTTATAGTATTATACATAAATACTATGAAAAAATTGATTAAAATGTCTGTCATCACAAAATTTTTTTACTATTCTGTAAAAATTAACAAAAACAATCCATGCAAATCCGATTTCAAAATATTTGTTTAAAAAGTCAAAGAAATATAAACAGAAAAATATACTTTTTACAAAATTGATTTGCGTAAAAACAATTGATTAAATGCTTGACATTTTGGCAATAATGTGGTATACTTATTTATAGAATAATTTTAGTTACATTAAATTTCAAAATAAAAAAAGGAGAAAATTTTATGAATAGTAAGGATAAAAAGAATATAATCGGAATGATTTGTGTTATTGTTGCATTTGGTTTTGTGGCGATTGTTACCATGATACTTTGCAAAAGTATGTTTGACCCCGGAGTTTCCGAATCCCAAAGAATAACCGGTGTTGTAACCTCAACCCAATATAACAAGCCCACCGCTACCGACAGCCAAGAAAGTAATTCTAAAGATGATAGTAGCATGGTTGTTGCTCTTGAGGACGAATCCGAGGCGGAAAATTCAGACGCCGAACAAGACAGTTCTTCGCTTTTGGACGAGGACGCAACCGAAATGACCGTAAAGCAAGCGGTTTATATGCGTACTGCTCCAAACAAAAATTCCGATAATATCGCTACCCTTTCTTCAGGCACTGTTGTTGCTGCTTACGAAACCGAGGGAGGTTGGGTTCATGTAAAATACGGCGACCTTGACGGATATGTTTATAATACATTCCTTACCGAATAATTGCTTTATGTTCCCCTCCAATGGAGGGGAACATAATAATTAAAAAATTTTTTCTTAAAATCTCTTGACTTTTAGAAAAAAATATGCAATAATATTAATAGTGCTGATTTTTTAGATTTTCAAGAAAGGTAAATGGTTCATGATTAAGGAAAATAAAAACCGTGTCTTTCTGAGGTATGATACACGAGTCTGTAAGACTGCATAAAATTCAAGAATTAATTTATATATCAGTAATATCAGAAAGGACAATTAAGTAATGAAAAAAGAACTTGCAAAACAGTATAATCCTGCTGAATTTGAGGATAAAATTTATAAATACTGGGTAGACAATAAATATTTTCACGCCGAAAGGGACGAAAGCAAAAAACCTTATACTATTGTTATCCCTCCTCCGAATATAACAGGTCAATTACATATGGGTCACGCTCTTGACAACACACTTCAGGATATTCTCATTCGTTGGAAAAGAATGTCGGGTTACTGCACCCTTTGGATTCCCGGAACCGACCACGCTTCTATTGCCACTGAGGCTAAAATTGTTGAGGCAATGAGAAAAGAGGGACTTACCAAAGAGGATT
>CANRLN010000056.1 GCA_947631445.1 uncultured Clostridia bacterium | reverse complement strand
CCTTAAAGAAAATGAGGACAAGATTGTCAGTGACAGGCTTAATATAATAAGAAATTCGGTTATTTTAGGTCAAACGCTTGGATTTGTTAAGGGAATGCTTTCAAATGATTCGGGCGGAATATGCACACAGCTTTTGGAGGCTTCTGCCGAACTTAAAAAACAGTCGGACATAATGCAGGAGCTTGATTTGGTGGCAAGGCGTATTGAAAGCGTTAGAATAGAATTGGACGATATTTCCCATGAAATAAACGATTTAATTCAAAGCATTGATGTGAATGATGATGAATATGAGCGACTTAACAACCGTTATTTTGAGATAGAGGAGGTCACTAAAAAATTTGGTCCTTATGTGGCTGATGTGCTGAATACTTATAATCAAAGCAAGGAAGAACTTGCAAAGCTTGGCGGAGATGACGAAAATCTTGCACAACTGATACATACTCAAAGGCAGTTGCTTGAGGAGGTTTCAAGCAAGGCAAAACAAATAAGCGAATGTCGAAAACAGACCGCCGAAAAATTTGTGGAAAGTGTTTGCAGGGAACTTGCTTATCTTAATATGCCTGATGTGCGATTGGAAGTGAGTATAGAGCAAGGAAAGCTTACTCTTATGGGAATGGACAAGGTGGAATTTTTGATAAGTGCCAACAAGGGGGAGCAGCCAAAGCCCATTGCTAAAATTGCTTCGGGCGGTGAGCTTTCAAGAATAATGCTTGCACTTAAATCGGTGCTTGCTGGCAGGGACGATATTCCAACCCTTATTTTTGATGAAATAGACACCGGAGTAAGCGGAAATGCAGCACAGAAGATTGCAGGCAAACTTGCACAAATTGCCGACTATAGACAGGTTATTTGTGTTACTCATCTGGCACAGATTGCAGTTAAGGCAGGGAATCATATTCTGATTGAAAAGCACACAGATGGCAATAGAACTTCTACACAAATTCGCACCCTTTCCGAAGATGAACGACCTCTTGAAATAGCAAGAATAATAAGCGGAGATAATCCAAGCAATATTACAATAGAAAACGCAAAGGAAATGCTTGTTGATGCAGGAAATAATATATAAAAAAATGGGGCAATACCCCATTTTTTATTTTACTTTTTTTCTTGACATTTGATGTTAAATGTGTTATAATAGATTTGTTTGGTATTTTTAATAATTAAATTAAGGAGAGATTTTTTTGGCAAATTTTATTGAAGAAATTAATAGAAGAAGAACCTTTGCTATTATTTCCCACCCCGATGCTGGTAAAACTACACTTACCGAAAAATTCCTGCTTTACGGAGGTGCAATTGCACAGGCAGGTATGGTAAAAGGCAAAAAAAATTCCCGTCATGCGGTTTCTGACTGGATGGAAATTGAAAAACAAAGAGGTATTTCTGTAACCTCATCTGTAATGCAGTTTCAATATGAGGGATATTGCATTAATATTCTTGACACTCCCGGACATCAGGACTTTTCGGAGGATACTTATAGAACCCTTATGGCTGCCGATTGTGCTGTAATGGTCATTGATGCTTCAAAGGGTGTTGAAAATCAAACTCGTAAGCTGTTTAAAGTTTGTGTTATGCGTCATATTCCTATTTTTACTTTTATAAATAAAATGGATAGAGAGTCAAGAAATCCGTTTGATTTGCTTGAGCAGATTGAAACTGAACTTGGAATTAAAACCTACCCTTGCAACTGGCCGATTGGTTCGGGCAAGAATTTCAAGGGTGTTTATGACAGAAGAAAGGGCAAAATTATTTACTTTGAGGGCGAAAATTCTAAGTTTAAGGCTGAGGCGAAAGAGGTTGATTTAGGCGACAATTCTTTAAGCGAAGTTTTGGGTCAGGAAAATTATGAAACCCTTGTTGACGACATTGAGCTTTTGGACGGTGCAAGCTATGATTTTGATGAAAAAGAAATAAATTGCGGTCAGCTTTCGCCGATGTTTTTCGGTTCTGCTTTAACCAATTTTGGTGTTGAGCCATTTTTGGAAGATTTTCTTAAAATTTCTGCTCCACCGATTGGAAGAGTTTCAGATGAGGGACTTATTGACCCAACAAGCGAAGATTTTTCAGCATTTGTCTTTAAAATTCAAGCCAACATGAACAAGGCACACCGTGATAGAATAACCTTTCTTAGAATCTGTTCTGGAAAATTTGATAAAGATATGGAAGTATATCATGTTCAAGGAGATAAAAAAATGCGACTTTCTCAGCCACAACAGATTATGGCACAGGACAGAGAGATTATTGATGAGGCATACGCTGGAGATATAATTGGTGTGTTTGACCCCGGAATTTTTTCTATTGGCGATACCATTTGTTCTCCTAAAAGAAAATTTAGATTTGAGGGTATTCCGACCTTTGCCCCCGAACATTTCCAAAGGGTTCGCCCTAAGGATACGCTTAAGCGTAAACAGTTTGTAAAGGGTACAAGCCAAATTGCCCAAGAGGGTGCAATTCAGATTTTCAAAGAACCTTTTTCGGGCATGGAAGAAGTTATAGTCGGCGTTGTTGGGGTGCTTCAGTTTGATGTTTTCAATTATCGTATGAAAAACGAATACAACGTTGATATTATTCAAGAGGGATTGGGCTATTCCTATATTCGTTGGATTGAAAACAAAAATATTACTGCGGACGAGGTAAAAAAGCTTAAACTTTCAAGCGATACCAAAATAGTTCAAGATTTAAAGGGCAATTATCTTTTGCTTTTTACAAGCGAATGGAATATAAACTGGGCATTGGAACGCAACGAGGGCTTGGAGCTTAGCGAGTTTAGCAAAGGCGATTTGCAATAAAATCTAAAATTGTGCTTGACATTTTGCTTAAAAAGTGCTATACTTATAAAGTAAGATATTTCTTGATATAAATAAAAAATCTAAAAAGGAGAATGATTATGAAAAATTCTGTTAAAAAAGCGTTAGCTTTTAGCCTTGCGTTTTCAATCTGTTGTGGTGTGGGATTGCAGGCGGGCAATGCTTTTGAAAATAGTAGCCCCATTTCAAGCGTTGGTGCTTATGCCGAAGATAGTCTTTCTTATACAGACGAAAACGGCAATGTAATTTATTACACCGTGGATAATAAAACACAAACAGCAACAATTACAGGCGTTGACGAAACGGCAAAAGATGTTGTAAAATTGCCGTCTAAGATTACTGTTAAAGATGATGTGGAGGGACTTGAAGATAAAGTCTATATTGTTACAACAATAGGGTCAAGTGCTTTTGAAAATAACCAAAAAATTTCTGAGGTTGTCATTCCAGACACTGTTACCATAATTGGTTATAGAGCATTTTATGGAATGAATATGCTAAAGACTGTTACCATTCCAGATAGCGTTACTACATTTGGAACTTCTTGGTTTGGTAGCAGTAGTTATGCTTTTCAAAATTGTGGTGGTCTTAAAAAGGTAGTTTTGGGAAAGGGTATTACCAAAATTCCAGAAAATACTTTTAGTGATTGCATTAGCCTTAAAGAGATAACATTTAGTGAAAACCTTGAAACTATTGGTGAAGATGCTTTTAGTGGTTGTACAAGTCTTGCAGATATAACACTTCCAAAGACTGTGAAAACTATTAGCAGACGTGCTTTTGCTGATTGCGAAAGTATTTCTAAAATCACCCTTAATGACGGCTTGGAAAGCATTGGAGATTATGCTTTTGCGAAAACTGATGTTACAGAACTTACAATTCCAGATAGTGTTACAGAAATAGGCTGTATTGGCGGGTGTGAAAACCTTACAAAACTGACAGTTGGCAATGGGGTTACTGAAATTCCAGATAACTTTTGTCAATATGCTAAAAATATTAGTGATATAACAATTGGAAATGATGTTAAAACTATAGGTAGCAGTGCTTTTTCAAATACAGCAATAACATCAATTAAACTTCCCGACACACTTGAAACAATAGGAAATAGTACATTTAGCAATACTAAACTTACTACAATTGAAATTCCTAAAAATGTCACAAAGATTGGTAATGCGGCTTTTAGTGGCAACTCAGAACTTGAAAGGGTTACATATCAAGGTGGAGCAGAGGACACAAATATATCAGCTATAAACTACAGGACTTTTGAAAGTTGCCCTAAACTTAATTATTTTATCGTTCCCAGCTCGGTTGTTCAAATTGATGGCAGTGCTTTTACAGATTGCAAAAGCCTTGACCATTTGGCAATTCATAGCAACACAGTTAAGTTTAATGGTAGTATAATTAAAACCAAAGATGCAAATATTACAATTTATGGCTATGATAAAAGTAAAGCACAGAAATATGCTGATGAAAATGGAAACAGTTTTGCTATAATCCCCGAAACAACCGCTTACAGCAAGGTTTTTGACGGCATGAAGTCGGATAATAGTTCAACCGACAGCAAGACAGATGATAGCAAAACAGACAGCAAACTTGATAGCAGTAGCAAGACCGATGAAAATGTTATTGCTGAAAATATTGATGCAAACTATATGTCAAGCCTTGGCAAACTTTCGGGCTATAAATCTATTGAGATTGTCACAAGCCAAAAGAACGGCTATATCTATATTTTCGATAAGGATTGCCAAAAGATTGGCGACATAAAGCTTGACGGTAGCAATAGCTATAGCGTTGACCTTGAAAAGCTTGCAAATTCTGATGAATATAAAATCATGATTACCGCAGGCAAAATTGATAATATCACGGCAACTGCTGAAAAAACCGAAAACAACAAGGTTCTTCCTGTAACTGTTGCAGGTGGCGGATATGATATAAACGGTGACGGTGTAGTTGACCCCACTGACGCACTCCAAATCCTCAAAAAAGTTGTAGGACTTATTTAAAATTTTATCCCCTGCCAATTTTGGCAAGGGGATTTTTTATTGTAAAGTTGAATTGGAAGAATTAGTGAAGTCCTCATCTTTCATTTTATAGTCCTTGTTGTTGTTTATATCTTCGGCAATTTTAGCAAACACTTTATAGGCTTTATCATAATTTTCCTGCATAGTTTCTAATTTGTCGTTCATGGTTCTTATTGGTGTTCGCATTGCAAGAAACACTCCATCTGGCATATTTTTATAGTTGCATACCTTGTGCATATAGTCGCTATCAAAAGAAATACCGTCTTTTGTGACGCAATCATATCCCTTAAAATCCTTAGTGACATCAGAAAGATTATCTCTTAAATCTTGGTCGATTTTTTGGTCGGCAATAACAAAAATATTCTGTGCCGTTTGGAGCTGACCAAAAAACTTGGACTGATTGGCAATAGCTTCTTGGTCGGTTGCTCCTTCACGCAGCGGACAGGAAACAACGCTTACAACAACCTCTCCATCATTGTTTGCATCGTCCGCAAACTCAGCTATATATTCTTCCAGTTCGTCTGAACGAAATTCAAGACCGTTGTCGGCAATCATAAAAATCATATAGTCGGGCTGTTTTTGCTTAATGCTATCCACTGCTACAATTCCAAATATAATTACAAAAAAGCTTATAAAAATAATTATCATTTTGTTGTGATAAAAAAAGTTGGAAACCTTTGCCCAGCCGTGCAGTTCAATTTTAGGTTCGTGTTCTTCTTTTATTGTTTCGCTTTCTTCTATAATACCGTTTTTAAGCTTTATAAGCTCGATTTTATCTTCATTAAGACGTTTTTCTCTGGCTTTTTCCTGTTGTCTTAATTTTTTCTGATGTTCTTCTTCCAGTCGTTTTTTTTCTTGCTCAAGCTGTCTTTCATGCTTTAACAGTTCCATTTCATAATCATAATCATCATTTCTTACAATATTGTTCTCATCTTTTTTTTTCATTTGCAATATCCTTTCTTAGCGTTGGTCTTTACTTATTTTTTCTTTGGATTTTTCTTTGCAAATTTCAAAAAAATATGCAAAAATGCTTATAACAAAAACAAACAAAATTGCACCAGTGGCAGCATTAAAATTAAGCATCTGCTCTTGGTGCGAATAGTGTCTGCCGTCAATAAAATTCTTGTGGTATTCGTCAAAATAGGCAAAAAAATAGCTTATAGGAATACCAATTAGCAGAATATAAAAGCGTTTTACTCCAAAGGTTGCAAGCAAAGACAGTGACAACATAATTCCCATGATTATAAAAACTATTGGGTGGGCAAGCTTTCTTAGTATCATATGTAGCGTGTTTATTTGGTATTGGTCGGGGTTTTCAAGCAGGTAGCCAGCAAGTTTATTTGTCAAATTAAGGCTCAAATTGGTGGTATCCTCGCCGTTTTGGGAGGATAAATAAAAAATTCCTCCGCATACTGCCACAAAAATCAGCCAAACAAACACGGTTAGCAGAATTTTTGCTATCCTTTTTTTCTTTTCCATAATCGTCCTCACTTTGTAAATTTTCATTATAAACTACATATTTAATTATACTCCATTTTGCTTCGATTGTCAAGTGAAAGTTTGATGAAAAATTATAAATCCCCCGCTTTTGAGCAGGGGATAATATTTTATTTAGGCAGATAAGCCTCAAGACGATAAATAGGAAATCCCATTTCTGAAAATCTTTTTTCATATTCGGTTACAATATTTCCTTCAAAATCACTGTTGTGCAAATCCAGTGAAACATTGTGCAGAATAAAACCAAATTTAGAAAGTTCCTCTATTGAATATTCAAAAAAATTGCGGTTGTCGGTTTTCTGATAAATTTCAGCGTCAGCCGTCATAAGCTGTTTATAAATCTTTAAAAATCTGCTGTTGGTAAGGCGATGGCAGGCATATTTTTTCTTGGGAAAAGGACAACTAAAGTTAAGATAAATCCTTGAAATTGTACCGTCCGGAATATAACAGTTAAGATATTCAGCGTTGCCACGCAAAAATATGACGTTGGGTATATTTTCGTCAATAATAAGCTTGGCAGCGTCCACAATAACATTGCTTGCCTTTTCCACCGCAAGATAGTTAATATCGGGGTTTTGTTTGGCAAGTTCGCAGATAAACTGTCCCTTTCCACAGCCGACTTCAAGCTGAACCGGATTATCATTTCCGAAAATTTCCTTGTAGTCTATGTAGTTTTTTTGTTCAAGAGAGGTTACAAAGTTTTTATCCTCTCTGTCCATATAAATTATTTTGTTGCCACAGTCGGCAAGTTTTTCTTCCAAATGTTTCTTTTTTCTCATTCTCATATTATAAAATCCTCACATGGTTAATTTTTTTGCATATCCACAGCAAAGTAGATGGTATATAAGTTTGTATAAAAATTATTGTTTTCTATCCTTTAAATTTTCTTTCAAAATAGCTTTCATCACAGGTGCAATCAATCCATTTGCTGGACGCTCCCTCAATTATATTTTCATAAGGATACACAGTAACAAGCAGTTCGCTGTCCTGTTTGTTTGTATATATCCCGCTGAATTTTATTGTAAATTGGGTAAGAGTTTGTTCCATAAAAACCTTTTGTTTGTTTTGTTCACCGAATGTTGAGTTGGCGTTGCCACTTGGCAGGGCAATTTCAGACATTCTCAGCATAAATACTTTTTCGTTCGATTTGTTTTTGCTTGTTTCAAAACGTTTTTTAAGTGTTTTTTCCTTGCCGTTTTTAAAATAATGAACCTCTGCCCATTCAAGCTCCAGACCATTTTTAACCCCCTCGCCTGCAACCGAAAGGGCAAAGCCTTTGCTTGATGGTTTGCCGATGCTCTGAAAACCAATTGTATACACAAACGAATTTATAAGCACCGTTCCGGCAACGTTTAGTTCCAGCTTAACGCTATCAGGAAGCATAAGCGATTTAGCAACCTCCATTATATTCATCTTAGGAAGATTATTTCCTTTTTTTTTCATTCAAATTCTCCTTTGTCAATCTCCACTCCGCCGAATTTTCTTATGCTTACCTCAAAGCAGGAATTTTCGCCGAAAAGATTTTTCATAGTATTTTTAAATTCCAAAAGTTTTTCCTTTGGCACATAAGCCTGAATTGTGCCAGCAAAACCGCCACCATGAACACGGCTTACAACCCCGCCTAAACTGTCCGCAAACAAAAGCCCAAGCGAAATGCCTTGATTTTCGGGGTGGGCGGGGGAGTATACATTTTGAAGATACTTAAAAGATGCGTCCCCTGATTTTTTTATAGTGTCAACAAAACCGTTTATATTGCCAAGCTTTAAAAATTCAGCGGATTTTTCCACACGTTTGTTTTCCTCAAAAAAATTCAGCGAACGCATTACGGCACGGTCGCCGAATTTTTCACGAAGTATGGCTATATTGTCTATAATCTGTTTTTTCTGAACATTGCAAAGAATATCCTTTCCAAAATATTTGGCAATGCTTTTCATCTCGGCTGGAACGGCTGAATAGTCGGGGGTAAGGTCGGCATGGCTTCCTTTTGTGTCAACAATGCAAAGGGTGTAATCTCCGCTTGAAATATCTCTGTCTATTTTGGTTATAACAGGATTTTGCGAATCAGCAAAATCAATTTGGATAATTCCGCCGACCGAACAAGCCATTTGGTCCATAAGCCCTGACGGCTTTCCAAAATATTCATTTTCCACCACCTGCGACATTACAGCAATCTGTTCGTTGGAAATTTTGCTGTCGTTATACATAACATTAAGAATATTTCCCACAAGTACTTCAAAGGCAGCAGATGAGGAAAGCCCCGAACCTTTGGGAATATCCGAAGTGGTGCAAGCGGTAAATCCGCCTGTATTATATCCAAAACGCTTGAATATCCCTGCCATTCCTCTTATAAGTGAGGCAGATTTTCCGTTTTCATCGGGGTGGGGTTGGGTGTTGGAAATGTCCACAACGTCAAGCGGAAAACCAGCCGATTTAATCTGAATAATATTATCCTCAATTGGTTTTGCAACCGCCGCTATATCCAGCGAAACCGAACCAGCAAGCACCTTTCCACCGTTGTGGTCGGTGTGATTTCCACAAAGTTCGGTTCTTCCTGCTACCGAGAAATAGTTGGTCGGTTGAAATTTAAAAAGGCTCTTAAAATCATTTTCAAGCTGTTTAAAACGCTTTAAAGCGGCTGATTTATCCTTATAAATATCATTAAGCAAAACTTTCATAAAAAAATCCTCCTGAATTAATAATGTTATAATTATACAACATTTTATATTGTTTGTCAAGCGAAAAAGCAAAAAAACATGAAAATCAATTTTAAATTAAAAAATCAATATTACTTTATCTTATAATACATTTAATATATTTTAGTATAAATATTTCTAAAGACAGTTTATCTTCCTTAACAAATTTTTCAAGGCGGTCAAGAATGTTGCTTAATTCTTCCCTTTGTTTGCCGGTTAAATTTTTGCTACCGAAATTTACTTCAATTGCAAGATGGGTAAGCTTATTTAAATCTCCTGCAAATCTTTCAAAACCTTTGGATTTAAGCTTCTTTTGCAATTCTTTCATGTTTTCAAGGTCGGTTGATGATTCTTTTTGACCTTTGTCATAAATTCCTATTTCTTTAAGCAATTTTAAATATCGGTTGTAAACAAAATCTATACTTTGTTTGCTGTTCTTGCTGTTCAGGGCAATCTGAGCTTGTTCCCACAAAATTATTTTTCGTATAATTATTGTCAATATAGCTATTGTTGTTAAAATAGCAATGGCAGACAATATTTTTAAAAGTACAGATATTTTTTGAGCGTCCTTGTTATTAGTTATATTATTTTGAGAATTGGTTTGAGATGTTGTTTGGTCAATTGTGGAATATTCAGAAACATCAGTCGAACTTTCCAAACCGCTTGAATTGCTAGAACTGTCTAAATCGCTTGAATTATTTAAATTACTTGAATTGTCTGAACTGCTTGATTGTGAGCTTTCGGGAGTGCTACTACCATCTAATTGGGAAGAACTTTCGGTTTTGTCTGTTGAATTTTGGTCGGTTATATCATGGTCGTTTGAAACGGTAAAGTCAACAGGTATCCAGCCGGTGGATTTAGAATAAATTTCTGTCCATGCGTGTGCAGAATCCGAAAGCACCGTTACGGTTACTGAACCGTCTTTATTTTTTTTGGCATTTTCCAAATCGGATTTTTCTATTTTATATCCTGCCGCATATCTTGCAGGAATGCCCATGGCACGGCAAAGCAATGTTCCTGCCGAAGCAAAATATTCACAGTATCCGCAGTCCTGCTCGGTTAAAAAATAGTCCACAAAATCCTCTTGGTCAGGGGTTTTGTCGGGAGAAAGCGAATAGTAATAATTGGCATCAAAATATTTTTTTAGCTGAGATATTTTTTGGGAAACAGGCATATATTCAGTATTATTGGCAATTTGTTTTACAACCTCCGAATCCACCTGCATATAATTTTTATTTACATATTCTTGATATTGGTCAAAGTTTTCAAGTATATTCGGCGAAATGGTGCTACCATTAAAAATATCATCAAAATATTTTTCAAGGTCGATAAAATCGCAATAATATAGGGTATAGGTATTTTTTCCTATTGTTTGGTATAAATCTGAATAGTTATTGACCGATTGATTTTTTAAAGGCTTGGAGAAATATGGAATATAAGAAAGGCTTCTGTCCGCTCCAGTTTCTTCTATTGTAATTTGTGTTTGAACAACCTGCTTGTCTATATGTTTATATCCAATGGCAAGTTCGTAGCCAATATTATAAATATTGGGATAAGCCATATCCGAAATTATTTGTTCAATCTCTTGAGAATTGTCGTTTTGTGTCCAAACACCGTCATTATAATTTTCACAGCTGTATGCATGAAGATATATTGTGTTTTTTATATCCTCTGCATTTTTTATTGTAACATTAAGAACAGGCGTGTGGGTAAGCTTTAGTTCTCCTGTTTCGCCCATTTTTTTTGTGTTGTTTTTAGGGTTGGAAACTCCGACTGCCGAGCTACCTTTTTTAAATATGCTTATTCGTTTTTGAGGGTCAAAAACCATTTCAAATATTTCAGAGGCTGAATAATTTTCGGTAATATTAAAGATTTCTTTTCTTGCCCTATTGACCTTTTCAGGACGTTTTATAATCCCTGCTGTGGCATTGGATATAACATAAACCAAAACACAGCAAACTGCTGTATATTTTAAAAAGCAAGCTTGAAATTCGTGTTGTTTTGTCTTTAGCTTGTTTGTTGCCGAAATACCTGTAATAAATATAAATATCCAGCTGAACACAAGCAGTACAAAATACAGTTTATTTGGCACCAAATTGTTATACATACCAATTGTTGAAATGGCAAAGGTAAGCACAAAAAAGAATAGTCGAGCAATGTTGATGTTTCTTGCAAAAATCCCCAGAAGAATTAACATTTGAGCAAATGTCCAGAATACTAAATTACAGGAAAAATATATCTTGTCAATATTATAAGCGTCTGCATTAAAGGTCTGCGAGATACCAATGGCTACACATATGCGGTTGCCGACAAAAGAAAGCCCTTCACGAAAAAAATTAATAAATTTTAGCCAATAGGCAAAATATGCTATAATCAAAACCAATGTATATTTAAGCATAAATCCCCATAATGAAACAGCACAAGCAATAACAGAGCTTGAAATAACAATGCTTGCAATTAGCGGTTTGTATATGTTAATGTTGGCATAGTCGGCAAGCATAAACAAACAGCACATGGTTGAAACAATAAAAGGAAGCGTACTGAAAAATTCTTCCGCTATATTAAAATGCTTTATTCGGGATTTTGATTTGACTGCAAAGCTTGAATCAATAAAATTTACAGGTGGCTTCAACATTAAAATACCTCCCTTTGATTTATAATATCGCATATACTACCTGCCGAAAGG
>CANRLN010000055.1 GCA_947631445.1 uncultured Clostridia bacterium | reverse complement strand
AGAATAAGCGTGTCGCAGTTGTTTACCGCGCACTTTGCGCTCTCACAGCCATGCATACCGAGCATACCGAAATAACGCTCATTGTCTGTCGGCATAGCCCCAATATTTCCTTTTCAATATCCTGTATATTTTCAAATCCAAAAACTGCAACAAAAATAGAGGTTAGAGAATTTCCAGTAACAAACACATTGTTTTGATAAGCATCATATATTCCATTTACATATCCATCAAAAAAACTTGATATTGTATTTTCCATATCAGAAATGTTTATACACAATACAATCGCCTTTTGATTTCGTTTTTTTTCTTCCGCTTCAACCGTTTCAACAAAAAGCTGTCTGTTTAAAAACAGGTCGGTTCTAAAGTTGTCATTTCCCTTTAGGTTAAGAGAAAATCCCGAACCGTCCTTTAAAAGTATTCCAAAAGCAAAACCGTCCTCATCATAATCTGAATAAACAACCGTTATTTTAATTATATTTGAATGAATATTAAGTTGCATATTAATAACATGGTTGTTATCGTCCGAAAGAAAATTATCATTTTTCATTATAACATCTTTAAAATCAAATATGTTATCCTTAGGTTTTTGACGCAGCGACAGCATTTTAATACAGTTATCGCTTAAAACCACCTTTGTAGAAGATTTTTTCAATAAAAATGTTCCAAGGTTTGGAACAACCTTTTCTATATTTTTCACACCTGCGGACATAAGCCTGAGCGTATTCAAATCAAGATTCTTATTCATAAAGTCACCTCAGTTTCCATAGCTTGAATATATTATAATTATACTATATTTTTATTCATATGTCAAGTACTTTTATAATAATTTTCATATTTTTTAAATAATCAAATCAATTGTAATAGCCTGCTGAAATTTATTTTTTCTACCTTTTGCATAATCAACTTGCTTGTATACGCATGAAAACTATGCAGTAAACACACATCATAAAAAGACCATTTAAAACAGTTGAATTTAAATTGTATAAAGTATACTTGATTACTATGAATTGCAATGTAAATATTGTATAAAAAGCAATAATATTAACAAGAAATTAACGCTTTAAGCAGATTTGAAATTTTGACATTTTGGTGATATAATAAACTCATAAAATAAATTCAGGAGGTTTTATTTACTATGAAAAACGAAAGAGCAGAAATCAACAGAAATCTGGCACAGATGCTTAAAGGCGGAGTTATTATGGACGTAACCACACCCGAACAGGCAAAAATCGCAGAAAAAGCAGGAGCTTGTGCAGTAATGGCACTTGAAAGAATCCCTGCTGATATTCGTGCTGCAGGTGGCGTTTCCAGAATGAGTGACCCCAAAATGATTAAGGGTATTCAAGAGGCGGTTTCCATTCCTGTAATGGCAAAGTGCAGAATAGGTCATTTTGCAGAAGCACAAATTTTGCAGGCAATCGAAATTGACTATATTGACGAAAGCGAAGTGCTTTCACCTGCTGACGACAAATATCATATCAACAAGAATGATTTTGCTGTACCTTTTGTGTGTGGTGCAAAGGATTTGGGCGAGGCACTCAGAAGAATTTCCGAAGGTGCATCAATGATTAGAACCAAGGGCGAACCCGGAACAGGAGATGTTGTTCAAGCAGTACGCCATATGCGAATGATGCAATCGGAAATCCGCAAAATTACTTCAATGGCAGAAGATGAACTTTTCCAAAAGGCAAAGGATTTGCAGGTTGATTATGATTTGGTTAAATATGTTCACGAAAACGGAAAACTCCCCGTTGTAAACTTTGCCGCTGGTGGTGTGGCAACCCCAGCTGATGCAGCATTAATGATGCAGCTTGGTGCGGAAGGTGTTTTTGTTGGTTCTGGCATATTCAAGTCGGGCAACCCCGAAAAACGTGCCGCAGCAATCGTTCAAGCAGTTACTAATTATACAGATGCTAAACTTATTGCAGAACTTTCCGAAGATTTGGGCGAAGCAATGGTCGGTATCAACGAACAGGAAATCAGCCTGCTCATGGCAGAAAGAGGAAAATAAATGACAATTGCAGTTCTTGCTCTCCAGGGAGCATTTATCGAACATGAACAGATGCTTGAAAAACTTGGCGTTTCCTGCTTTGAAATAAGGCAAAAAATCGACCTTGAAAAGCCTTTTGACGGTCTTATTATCCCCGGAGGAGAAAGCAAAGTTATCGGAAAACTGCTTAAAGAACGTGATATTTTTAATATTTTACAAAAAAAAATCAAATCAGGACTTCCGGTGTTTGGCACTTGTGCAGGGCTTATTCTGCTTGCAAAATCCATAGACGGCGACCCAACAACCCACCTTGCCACAATGGATATAGTTGTAAAACGAAATGCCTATGGAAGACAGCTCGGCAGTTTTTTCACCAAAAGCAAATTCGGCAAAACCGAAGTGCCAATGACTTTTATAAGAGCTCCCTATATAATTAAAGTTGGTGATAATGTAGAAGTGCTATCGGTGGTTGATGATAAAATTGTTGCGGCAAGGCAAAACAATATGCTTGCAGTAGCCTTTCACCCCGAGCTCAACAGCGACCCCACCATTCATAAATATTTTATTGATATGATAGGATAAAAAAATTCCCCCTTTTGTTTTGGCAAAAGGGGGAGTTTGCTATCCAAGGTCGGCTTTCATCTTGTTTTTGAATACAATTATGGATAAAGCAGTAATGGCAACTGCATACACAATGGTTATTATAAAGTGTGTGAAAAAATCATTAAATTGCAATGCTGTTGTAAGCCTTGCCGTTTTCACCGAATGTACAAATGGCAGAATGTCGCAGATTTTTTTTAACGCTCCGCCGACACCGTCCACATCAAACCAAATTCCACCAAGAAAAGAGGCAAGCGATATTATAACCGAACAGATACCTGGAGCGGCTTTGTCGTTAAAAAGCGTTCCGAAAAGCAGTCCGAGCGAAATAAATATAATTACGGTCGGAACAAGAGTTACAATGCTTAAGAGCAATCCGCCTATGCCAAGCTCTATTCCCTTTATCTGTGCAATAATCAGCGAAACGATAAATGTCACAATCATCTGAACAACCGCAAGCAACAGGGTCGGCATAATATATCCCAGAATAAAGTTTCCCGAAGTCATCGGGGTTGCATAAAGCCTCATTAAAAATGCTCCGGAGCGGTCTTTGGAAACGGTAAGGCATACAAACAGCATAAGGAAAGTAAGTCCAAAAACAGCAATACCGCCCGAAAGATTATCAATTCTGAAAATTGTCATGTGTGCCTCTTTTGGTATGCTGTCGTTTATCATGGTCATAACAACCAGCATTACAAGCGGAAATCCAAGACAAAATATATAGCTTAACGGTTCACGCAGTAACTCTTTTAAATTGCGTAAAGAGAATGCAAAGGTTCTGTTCATCTTTTTCCCTCCTTTTCGGCAATTCTAACAAAAAGCTTTTCAAGTTCCTGCAAAGTTCCTTCGGCTTTAAGTTCTCCGTCAATCATTATTCCTATTCTGTCCGAAAGCTGTTCTGCTTCTTCCATATAGTGGGTGGTTAAAACTATTGTGGTTTCGCCCTTAAGTTTTTCTATAACCCCCCAAAGTTCACGGCGGGCGAGAACGTCCAATCCGAGGGTGGGTTCATCAAGAAAAAGCACCTTAGGCTGACCAATAAGAGCCATTGCAATGGATAATTTGCGTTTCCAACCGCCCGAGAGGGTTTTAGCACGGGATTTTTTGTATTCTTCCAAAGAAAAAAGTTTAATCATTCTGCCACAAAATTCTTTTGTTTTTTCGTTTGAATAACCATAAATTCCGCAAACAAATTCAAGATTTTCATAAACCGTAAGATTTTCAGCAACAGCCGTATCCTGTGGAGATATTCCCACAATCTTTTTTACTTCATCTGCCTGCAACCTGCAGTTTTTCCCATATACAAAACATTCTCCGTCAGTTGGAGTTGAAAGGCAGGTAAGCATACGAATGGTAGTGGTTTTGCCTGCACCATTAACCCCCAAAAGAGCGTATATTTCTCCGCTGTTTATCGAAAGATTAATTCCGTTGACGGCGGTTTTTTCTTTATATTTTTTTATAAGTTTTTTAGTTTCAACAGCAAACATTATTTTTCTCCTTTACAGTTCGGATACTTTAACAAGAGCAATTCCTCTATCCTCATCGCCCAATACCAAAAGCGTATCCTGCGGATTTATGTCAAAAACCTCACAGCACTGCGGTGGCAGGCTGATTTGACCATTTTCATTTACCCTAACAAATCCAAACATATATTTTTTGCTTGGAACGGTTCCACTGTACATAGCAACATTTCTTACCAATGAATCCACCGTAACTTCATATAAATCAGCAAGAGCAATAATATTATTTATATCCGGCAGTGTATCGCCGTTTTCCCATTTTGCAATTGCCTGACGGGATACTCCAACTTTTTCGGCAACCTGTTCTTGAGTAAATCCATTTTTTTTACGAAAAAATTTTAAATTATTAAATTCCATTTTATCACCTCTTGAAATTATTATACCATGTAACAAAAGGATTTTCAACCAACTCAGAATTACAAAAATGTTATCTTTGGTTTACATTTTTGCAACTGCATCAATCCAACAAGAATATGATTACAACATAAATAATGTATAGGTTAAATCTGTTAATATATTTTAAAAAAGTTAATTTGAAGTTTACAAAACAAAGTTGAAAAATTACAAATAAGATAGTATAATTAATAATGTTCGCTACACAAATTACATAGACACAACAATACATTATAATTATATCACAATTATATATAAATTTCAATTAATTATATATTACAATTGATAACAATTTCATTACCATTCTCGCAAAATCCAACTATATTATTACAAACTGAGGTGCTTAAAATTGAAAATCCTAATAATTGCCGACAAAAACAGTCCACTAAATACCATGTACAAACTGATGCAGCTTATGAAAGCAGATGTCAGGATAATACCTCCACAATCCAAAGACATACAACCATATTTAAACATACAGGATACAACATCTGTTTTGATTGACCCTTTTTGCTTTACAGATGGTCTTTTAGAATACCTGACCAAGCTTAAATTTAGCTTTGCAGATTTAAAGGTGTTCTTGTGCGGTCCGAAATGCTCCCATTGGAATATGTCACAGCTTGCAGAATACGGGGTTTTGGAGTATATACGACTTCCGATTACAGCAAAAACTCTTATAGAAAAACTTAAAAGATATACCAAATACGAAAACAATAATATTTTTTCTTCGCCTTATAAACCGCAAATTTACAAAATACTTAGCTCTTTGGGATTTAATATGTCCCATGCCGGTTCGGTGTTTCTGATGTTTATGATAATGTTTGTGATTAAAAACAATCTTTATTGCAACCTAAATGATATATACAAATTACTTGCGGTTTCCCTTTGTGTAAGTTGTAAAAAGATTGAATATAATGCAAATTTTGCAATAAAGAAGGCTTGGGAAAGTTCGGATAAACAGCATAATCCTTATTTTTCAGACAATAAAACGCCGTCAAACAAAGAATTTATATATACAATTGCAAATTATATTTTCTATAACCAGCCGAATTGATTTCCTTTAATTAATTTAGTAAAATCAATTTTCAAAAAATTTTTTAAATTTGCTTTTAGTTTGATTAAAATCAAAAAACAGCCCTTGTATTTTACTACCATAGATGGGGAAATATATAGATAAAAAAATATATTTTTATAAAAGTTGATTTCTTTGCAATTAATTTTAAAACTATTGACAAAATAAAAAATATGATGTATAATTTATGTATAAAATTTTAGTAAGGAGAAAATAAATGAACGAGGTTATTGAAAGATTTTTCAGATATGTAAAAATTGACACCCAATCGAGCGAGCAATCCTCCACCCACCAGCACCCAAAAACAACATAATCTTGCAAAGCTACTTTATGACGAACTAAAAGAAATGGGAATAAACCAAGTGGAATACGACAAGGAAAAATGCTATGTGTACGCACATATCCCTGCAAACAACAAAAGTAAAAAAACACTTGGTTTTATTTCACACATGGATACTTCCCCCGAGGCATCAGGAGAAAATGTAAATCCAAAAATAGTGAAAAATTATAACGGTGGGGATATAGAGCTTAGCAAGGGCATCATTCTTTCACCCGAAATCTATCCGGAAATACTTGACTATAAGGGACAGGATATTATTGTAACCGACGGAAAAACCCTTCTCGGTGCGGACGATAAAGCAGGAATTGCCGAAATAATGACAATGATGAATACTTTTATGCAAAGTCCATATATTAAGCATGGAGCAATATCCATAGCATTTACTCCGGACGAAGAAATTGGAGCGGGAACGGACAATTTTAATCTTGAAACATTTGGTGCGGATTATGCCTATACAGTAGACGGTGGAGCAATAGGAGAGGTTGAATACGAAACTTTCAATGCTGCATCAGTTGAAATTGAAATATATGGGGTTAATGTACATACGGGCGAAGCAAAAAACAAAATGAAGAACGCCGCTCGTATTGCTATAGAATTTGACGGAATTATTCCCCAATGGGAACGCCCCGAACACACGCAAGGAAGAGAAGGCTTTTTTCATCTTCTTAACATGAATGGAACGGCTGAATATACAAAACTAAACTATCTTATACGTGACCACGACTATAACAAATTTTTGCAAAAAAAAGATTTTATTAGAAAAACTGCCGAAATGATTAATTTTAAATACGGCATGAACACAATTAAAGTTAAAATTCAGGATACCTATTATAATATGAAAGAAAAAATTTATCCTGATTATATGTTCCTTGTGGACAATGTTTGTGATTGTATGAAAGAACTTGGAATTACTCCGAAAATTCAGCCAATTCGTGGCGGAACGGACGGAGCAAGTCTATCATTCAAAGGACTTCCTTGCCCCAATATTTGCACTGGTGGGCATAACTATCATGGAAAATATGAATACTGCCCTGTGCAATCAATGGAAAAAATCGTACAACTGCTTATAAAACTTGCACAATATAGCTAAAGAATTTTGCAAGAAAATTTTATTTTCCGTCATTCGTGGGAAAATATTATACAAAAATCGGACTAAATTTATACAAAATTGATATTTACAAACGACGAAAATTATGTTATAATAAGTTTGTGGATAAAATTTATTTTTCCCTGCCTGTCCGAAAGCGTTGCGTTCTCTATAATATCGGACAAAAAATAAAAGAAAGAGGTTATTAACATGAGCAAAATTGATTTGACAAAGTATGGTATCACAGGTACTACCGAAATCGTGTACAACCCCTCCTATGAGGAACTGTACAAGGAAGAACTTAAGGAAGACCTTGAAGGATTTGAAAAAGGTCAGGAAAGTGAACTTGGTGCTGTTAATGTAATGACAGGTGAATATACCGGTCGTTCCCCTAAAGATAAGTTCATTGTTGTTGACGAAAACTCAAAGGATACTGTATGGTGGACTTCTGATGAATATAAGAATGATAACCACCCTGCAACCAAAGAAGCTTGGGACGCTTGTAAGGAAATTGCAAAAAAAGAACTTTCAGGCAAGAGATTGTTTGTAGTTGACGCTTTCTGCGGTGCAAACAAGGATACAAGAATGGCTATCCGTTTCATTATGGAAGTGGCATGGCAGGCACACTTTGTAAAGAATATGTTCATTCAGCCAACTGATGAAGAACTTGAAAACTTTGAACCTGATTTTGTTGTTTACAACGCTTCTAAAGCTAAGGTTGAAAACTATAAGGAACTTGGTCTTAACTCCGAAACTGCTGTTATGTTTAACATTACAAGCCGTGAACAGGTTATTATTAACACATGGTACGGCGGTGAAATGAAAAAGGGTATGTTCTCTATGATGAACTACTACCTCCCACTTAAGGGTATTGCTTCCATGCACTGCTCCGCAAACACCGACCTTAACGGCGAAAACACAGCTATCTTCTTCGGTCTTTCCGGTACAGGCAAAACTACACTTTCCACCGACCCTAAGAGATTGCTTATCGGTGATGACGAACACGGTTGGGACGACAACGGCGTATTTAACTTTGAAGGCGGTTGCTATGCTAAGGTTATCGACCTTGACAAGGAACATGAACCTGACATTTACAACGCTATCAGAAGAAATGCTTTGCTTGAAAACGTAACTCTTGACGAAAACGGCAAAATTGACTTTACTGACAAGAGCGTTACAGAAAACACTCGTGTTTCTTATCCTATCAACCATATCGAAAAGATTGTAAGACCTGTTTCTGCTGCTCCTGATGCTAAGAATGTAATCTTCCTTTCTGCTGACGCTTTCGGCGTTCTTCCTCCTGTATCTATCCTCACTCCTGAACAGACACAGTACTACTTCCTCTCTGGATTTACTGCAAAGCTTGCAGGTACTGAAAGAGGAATTACAGAACCTACACCAACATTCTCCGCTTGCTTCGGACAGGCTTTCCTTGAGCTTCACCCAACAAAGTATGCTGAAGAACTTGTTAAGAAGATGGAAAAGAGCGGTGCTAAGGCTTACCTTGTAAACACAGGCTGGAACGGCACTGGCAAGAGAATTTCTATCAAGGATACTCGTGGCATTATTGACGCTATTCTCAACGGCGATATTGCTAACGCTCCTACAAAAACTATTCCTTATTTCAACTTTGAAGTTCCTACCGAACTCCCTGGTGTTGATTCTAATATTCTTGACCCAAGAGATACCTATGCTGACGCTTCCGAATGGGAAACAAAGGCTCAGGATTTGGCTGACAGATTTATCAAGAATTTCGCTAAGTATGAAGGCAACGAAGCAGGTAAAGCACTTGTTTCCGCTGGTCCTCAGAAGAAGTAATAAAAACTATTTAGCAATTAAGGCAGAAAGAAGAAATTCTTTCTGCTTTTTTTGTAATTTTTGTATTTTTTGTACACTGTGTTAAATTTGTTTGTTTAAAATTATGCAATTTGTGAATTGACTTTTTGTGAAATTTGTAATATAATTAGAATAGCTTAAATTTTAATAATTGCTTTCAAAACTATAAAGCAGGAAAACATAAAAAAGAAATAGAGGGATATTATGAATAAAAAAATATTATCTACATTTATTGCTGGAGTGGTCGCTCTTTCTTCGGTATCTGGAATTACAACAGGACTTAATATTAATGCAACCGCTGAAAGCAATATTAACAGCACAGCAAAGCTCGAATACCTTAATCGCTCAATCACGGCTATAAAAACCGGAAATGGTATGCTTATAAGCTGGAGATTTCTTGCAAACGACCCCGACAACGCTATTTTTAAGCTTTATCGCAACAATGAGCTGATTTATACTTCGGACGGCGACAAACCAACCTGTTTTTGGGACGAAAAGGGAACAGCTGATGCAAAATATAAGGTTGAAACCTATAACGGCAATACACTATTAAATTCAGAAGATTGCAAATTTGAAACGGAAAATCAATATTTTGATATTCCACTTGACCAACCTCAAGGTGGTTCGGATTATACATATTCGCCTAATGATTGCACGGTTGGCGATGCAGACGGTGACGGAGAATACGAAATATTTGTAAAATGGGACCCGAGCAATTCTCAAGACAATTCAAAATCGGGCATAACCGGAAATGTTTATATTGACTGCTATAAAATGAATGGCACAAAGCTATGGAGAATTGACCTCGGAAAAAATATCCGTGCGGGGGCTCACTACACACAAATGCTGGTTGCCGATTTTGACCAGGACGGTATTTGTGAACTCACCTGCAAAACTGCTGACGGAACGGTTGACGGACAAGGAAATGTTATAGGCGATAGTTCAAAGGATTATCGAAACAGTAGCGGATATATTCTTGACGGACCCGAATATTATACACTGTTTGACGGTGCAACCGGAAAGGCTCTCGATACAGTAGACTATAATCCGCAAAGAGGAAAAGTTTCAGATTGGGGTGATAAATACGGCAACCGTGTTGACAGATTTCTCGGAGCAGTTGTATATCTTGACGGTGTAAAACCAAGTGCTGTTACTGTAAGAGGATACTATACAAGAATGACCGCTTGTGCCTATGACGTTGTGGATAAAAAACTTGTTCAAAAATGGTTCTACGATTCTGGAAACGACAAATCCAAAGGCTATGGAAGCGGAAATCATAATTGTATGCCTGCCGATGTGGACGGTGACGGAAAACAGGAACTTGTTTTGGGGGCAACCTGCATTGATGACAATGGCGAGCTTCTTTGGTGTAATCAAGACGGACACGGCGATGCAATGCACTTAGGAGATTTTCTGCCCGACCGTGAGGGACTTGAACTTTGGGTTTGCCATGAAGTAAGCCCGTATGGAATTTCACTGCATGATGCAAAAACTGGCGAAACTTTGTTTAGACAAAACGGTGATAAAGATACTGGCAGATGCTGTGCGGGAAATGTGTGGAGCGGTAACAATGGTGCAGAATTTTGGGGACTTGGCAAAGTATATGACGGAAATGGAAATCAGCTTTCCTGCAACTGCCCCGCAGTAAATTTCTTGACCTATTGGGACGGCGACCTTGAAAGAGAAATTCTTGATGGCAAGAGTGGTGGAGATGCAAGCATTACCAATATGAAAGATGATGGAACGCTTGAAACAATATTCTCCTCAAATGGTTACTACACCTGCAATTCAACAAAAGCTACACCCTGCCTTTCGGCTGATATTCTTGGCGACTGGAGAGAGGAATTAATTTTAAGAGCAGCTGACGGTAAATCTCTTAGAGTTTTTACAACCCCTTACGACACACAATATAGAATTACAACCCTTATGCACGATGTTCAATATAGAACACAGGTAGCAGGACAAAATATAGCCTACAATCAGCCACCACACACAAGCTTTTATCTTGGTTCGGACAAGCCTGTTCCCTCCCGTTCCGGCGGAACAATTGAACAGCCCACCAAAACACCTGCTAAATTTGATGAGAATTTTATGTATGTAATTAAAAATGGTGACAAATATCTTGAAGTAGACGGTCAAAAAGCTGAACATGGTGCAAATGTTCAAATTGGAACGGATAGCACTGCGACATGGTCGTTTGAATCGGCTGGGGACGGATATTATAAATTGTATTCATCGGTTGGTGACTCCAAAACCTTCCTGCTCGACCTTGATTATGGCAAACAGGAGGACGGAACAAATATTGGTATTTGGGGAGATACAAAAGCTGATGCACAGCTTTTTAAATTTGTGGATAATGGCGATGGAACATATGATATAGTTACTAAATCCACCAACGACCAAAGTTGTCTTAATGCAGACGAAACAGGTGATGTTAAACAATATAAGTGCAATGGCGGTGATAACCAGAAATGGACGGTTTCAATTGCATATGAAAATTTTGATACAAGCAAGAATTATGAATTTGTAAATAATTCTGGCAAGTTTGATTATGAAACCCTCGCAGACGGAGAAAATGTAACAGCAGATGTAAATAGTACTAAGTTTTGGAAGCTTGTTAGCAAAGGTTATGACTATTATAATATTATGGCTGATGATACGTTTGCTCTTGATGTAGATTCAGGCAAGGCTACAAGTGGCACTAATGTTCAGTTGTGGACAAAGAATAACTATTCCGCACAACTGTTCAGATTTGCAAAAAATAAGGACGGCAGTTATACTATATTTACCCGTGCTTCCAAAGATGCTTGCTGTCTTACCGAGGAAAATGGAAATATAGTTCAATCAACCTACAATGCAGGCGATTACAAACAAAACTGGTCGGTTAGAGAGGTAAGCAGTTCTGAAGCTGAAAGTAGTTCAGAAATTGAAAGCAGTTCGGAAAATTCTAACCCTGATAACAGTGAAATTTCGATTGCTTATGGTGATGTAAATAGTGACGGCACCATTAACACT
>CANRLN010000054.1 GCA_947631445.1 uncultured Clostridia bacterium | reverse complement strand
TTGCAGATAGATTAATTGGCTGTGATAAAGATTTGGGAGGGGTGCTTGCGGAAAATTTGCAGGGTGCTTTACCTGCAATTGCTCTTGATGGACATTTTGCACTTTCAACGGCATATATGAATGACTGCGAGCCACTTCTTTGCTTTGCACAGCAGGTAAACGGATATGGCAGGGTGGATGATGTATTCTTGGGAATATCCACCAGCGGAAACAGTAAAAATATTTTGTATGCAACCGTAACAGCCCGTGCCAAAGGAATGAAAATTATCGGTCTTACTGGAGCAAATGATAGCGAACTCAGCCGTTTGAGCGATGTTTGTATTAAAGTACCTCAGACAGAAACATATATGATTCAAGAACTTCATTTGCCTGTATATCATTGTTTATGTTTGATGTTGGAAAGTAAATTTTTTGGAGAATGACTATGAAAAAGCAGACACTTTTAAATACCTATGTAAATAATATAACCATGTCACAGGCAATTGAAAGTATCGAGAATATGATTGCATCAGAGAAAAAGTCTTATGTTGTAGCAATAAATGTTGATGTTGTAATGAAAATTGAAAACGACCCTTATTTAAAGCAGATTGTAGATGAGGCGGATATGGTTCTGGTGGACGGAAAGCCTTTGATTTGGATTTCAAAATTTCACGGAAACAAGGTTAAAGAAAAAATTTCTGGTTCGGATTTAGTTCCAGAGCTTTGCAAGATTTCTGCCGAAAAGGGTTATAAAATTTTTATTATTGGCGGTAAGGAAGGCATTGCTAAAAAGGCTAAAAAAACTCTTAAAATAAAATATCCGAACATTCAAATTGTTGGAACATATGCACCTCCAATGGGCTTTGAAAATAATCCGCAAGAACTTGACAAAATAAATAATATGATTTCTAAGGCAGGTCCAGATTTGCTTATAGCTTGTTTTGGTTGCCCCAAACAAGAAAAATGGATATATGAAAATATTTCTAAATATAATGCAAAAGTTACTGTTTGTGCTGGTGCAACCGTTGATTTTTTAGCCGGAAATGTTAAAAGAGCTCCAAAATGGATGAGTGACCACGGGCTTGAATGGTTTTACAGATTTTTGCAAGAACCAAGGCGAATGTTTAAAAGATATTTTATTGATGATATGAAAATTATTAAGCTTATTTGGAAGTATAAGAAGTGAGGCGAGAAAATGGAACAGCTGGTTTCAATTATTATACCGGCATATAATACACAGGATTATATAGCTGAAATGCTTGAATGTGTTGTTGCTCAAACATACAAGAATTTGGAAATAATTGTTGTTGATGATGGTTCCTCGGACGGCACTGCCGATATAGTTAAAGAATATGCTGAAGGTGACAAGCGTATTCAGCTTTTGCAGATTGAAAACGGCGGTGTTTCCAATGCACGAAATGTTGGTATTGCTCATTCAACTGGAGATAAAATTTTCTTTTGGGATTCTGATGATATTATAGAACCAAACACAGTTGAAGATTGTTTGAGATTTGCTGAGGAAAAAGATGTCAAGGCGGTTTTATATGGATATTCAGATTATATAAATGGAGATAAAGGTAAACCTTTTAAGTCTTGTCTTAAAGAAAAATATACAGGTATTGACATTATAAACGAAGTTATGCCATTATTTTTAGGCAGGTCTTATTTGAATGTTGAAAACTGGATAAAAGGCAGATGTGGTATGCGAGAGGCACAGGAACATACTGCACTATGGAGAATTATGTTAGACACAGAAACGATTAAATCTAATGGATTGACTTTTGATACAAAACTTTCTTTGGGTGAGGATACTAAATTTATTAATATGTATTTTTGTTTTGAGCAGTCTGTTGGTTATCTTAATGAGTGTCTTTATCATTTAAGACAGCGTAATGATAGTGCCAATATGACAAGCAATTCTAACGCAAAGCTGATGACTCAAAATAAAATTAAGCTTATATACGCAAGGAGAGAGATTGACCGGATTGTTTATAAAAAATATGGAATAAACAGTCAGGAATTTTGGAAAGGAACGGTTGTTTTGTCAGCGGTTCAGCTTGCAATAAAGCTTTCTAATGATAAATCGAGAAGTTTTGGAGAAAATTTTGCTATTTATAAAAAATATATGCAAAATAAATATGTTCAAAGTTTTGTGGGTGAATTTGATACGGGCTTGCACCTAAAGTCTATTCCTTTTATCATGGCAAAGGGAAACGGATATAAATGGCTGTTTGTTTTATGTTCAATGCTTCCAAAGAAAGTATTAAATCGTTTGGGGTAGGTGAATATATGATGGAATTGGAAAATCAAAATATACTTTTTTTTACAAGAACAATGCAACTTGGCGGAACAGAAAATGTTGTATTGCAACTTTGCGAAATCTTCAAACCACTTGTTAATAAAATAGTTGTTTGTTCCTGCGGAGGAGTAAATGTAAAAAAACTTGCTTCTATGGGAATAAGACATTATACTTTGCCAGATATTGAAAGTAAATCTCCGTCGATTATATTGGACGTTTGTGCAAAGCTTGAAAAAATTGTTTCTAAAGAAAACATTACATTAATTCATACTCATCACCGAATGGCAGCTTTTTATGTTGCTGTTTTGGGTTTATATAAAAAATGTGCCTTTTTCAGCACAGCTCACAATACTTTTTACAACAAAAAGGCACTAACTCAATTTTCCTACAAACATTCAAATTTGATTGCCTGCGGAGATATGGTCAAGAAAAATCTGGTTGATTTTTATAGTATTCCTGAAAAGCAGATTGACGTAATTCATAATGCTGTCAAGCCTTTTAAAGAGGATATAATTTCAGATTGCACTATAAGAGAATTACATAATCAAGAATATTTTTTAGTGGGAAATGTCGGCAGACTTTCCGAGCAAAAAGGTATGGTATATTTTATTAAGGCTATACCCGAAGTCTTGAAAAAACATGACAATGCGAGATTTTTAATAGTTGGTTCTGGAGAGGACGAGGAGAAATTAAAACGATTGACCGAAACTTTGGATATTAAAAATAAGGTTATCTTTTTAGGGTATCGGAATGACATTCAGAACATTATATCACAACTTGATTTGTTGGTGCTTAGTTCCCTTTGGGAAGGGCTTCCGCTTACTCCAATCGAGGCTTTTTCGGTTGGTAAAACCATTGTGGCAACTGCTGTGGACGGTACTCCTGAAATTGTTGAAGACGGCGTGTCGGGGATTCTGATTGAACCAAAGAATAGCAAAGCTATTGCTGAAAAGATTGTGTTTATGATTGAAAATTCAGACGAGCGTCTTAAAATGGAAAAAGCGGCAAAAAAACGTTTTGAACAGGAATTTTCTTTTGAAAAATTTGCAGAAAAGTATGTTGAGGTTTATAAGAAAAAAATATAAATTATGTGTTTGATTATATAGCTTATATATATATTGTGTTACTGTTAATTAAAATGTTCTTAGTATGGAGAGGAAGTTTGTATGGGCGATAAAAAAAATATGTTGTGTAATATTCTCTTCTATGTTGCTTTGGCTATATATTATGTTTTTAAATACTTTTTGCATTATGATATGTTTATTCTGCTTGTATGTGGCGTTTTAATAGTTAAATTTTTAATTGGCGGTTTTGATTTAGTTTATTGTATTAAAGTTGTGACAATAATGGTGCTGGCAGTCTTGGTCTTTTTTAGCAACAATATGTCAAATGTTATTGTAACATTTTTATTTCTGGCAGTTGCCGAGGACATCAACGTAAAAAAATTTTTTAAAATAGATTTATTTTTTAGAATAATTATATTTTTAAGTAAAATTGTGCCAGCAGCCTTTGGTATAACCGATGTCGGAAGATTTGTTGTTTTTCAGGAGGGTGAATATAGAATACGATATTCTTTGGGATTTGAACACCCAAATGTTTTGGGAATGAGTCTTTTTAATATATTTGTCTTAATTGTATTGGTTTATAGAGAAAAATTAAATATACTCCACTATATAGGGTTGCTATTTTTTAATTATATTATATATTCTTATACTGATTCAAGAACAAGTTTTTTATTATCAAACCTATTTTTAATATTGTGTGTAATATTTAGTTATAAAAAAATGTATTTTATATTGGAAAACAAGGTTAATAAATTTTTTATTACTAATTCATATATTTTATTGTTTATTATAAGTTGGTTTGTTAGTTATAATGTACGTGACTTTTGGGGAATAATAGGTTCTGAAACATTTATCACAAGATTTTATTCTGCATATCAAATTATGGCGATACTTAGATTGAAATTGTTTGGACAAACTGGTTCGGGAATAATTACAAGTTATTTTGACCAAGGATATGTATTTTTACTATATTTTTATGGAATTATAGCTACTATAATATTATTATTAGGATTGACAATTTTATTGAAAAAAGTTTATAAATTTGAATTAAGATACGAAATTATTGCATTGCTTTGTTTTGCTGTATATTGCGTTTTGGAAAATATATTTTTGGAAATGACAAAGTATTCGGTTGAATTTTTATTAGTATTTATTATTTTTCCAAGTAAATTAACAGAATATATTAATGATATTAATAATATTAATGATACCAATGTTTCTAAAAATAAAATTTCTAAAAAAGTTTAGCAATTTTTATAAATAATGAAAGGAAATAGATTAATGATACCTAAAATAATACATTTCTGTTGGTTTGGCGGAAACCCGTTACCATATGAAGTAAAAAAATGTATTGCATCTTGGCGAAAATTTGCACCAGATTATAAAATAGTCAAATGGGACGAATCAAATTTTAATATTGATTGTCACCCCTTTGTTAAAAGTGCATATCAGGCTAAGGCGTGGGCTTTTGTTACAGATTATGTGCGTTTAAAAGTTGTATTGAAATATGGTGGAGTATATTTAGATACCGATGTGGAATTGTTAAAAAATATTGATTTCTTATTACACAACAAAGCATATGTGGGTGTTCAACAAGACAAAAATTTAATTAATACTGGTTTGGGATTTGGTTCTGAAAAAGGCAATATTGTTATAAAGAAAATGTTGGAAAAATATGATGATGTAACCTTTTGCAGTGAAAAAAAATCCGAATTGGCTTGCCCAAAACTTAATACACAGGTGATAGAACAGTTTGGATATAAGTATTCAAATAAAATTTGCAAATTAGAAGATATTACAGTTTATCCATCTGAATTTTTTGACCCGCTTGCTCCTGGAAATAGTTCTGAAAATTTATTGTCGCCTAATACAACCTCAATACACCATTATGCGGCAAGTTGGTATTCACCAAAAGCCCAATGGAAACGTAAAATAATTAGATTTATAGGCGAGGAAAAAATTTATAAAATAAAAACGTTTATTAATAAAAAATAATGGAGGAATTAAAATTATGGATATAAAAAATTTCATAAAATATTTATTTCCAAGAGTATTTAATCTGTTGTTTTTTATTCTTTTTCGTATTTTCCCAATAGATAAAAATTTAATTGTTATGGAAAGTGAAGGAGATTTTACTGACAATTCACAAGCACTTTATAAATATATGCAAAAAAATGGATATTTGAAAAAATATAAAGTGGTATGGCTTGCAGACCATCCTGAAAAACTTAAAGAAAAAAATATATTTGCAGTTTATAAATATAAAAATAAGCTTAATTTATCTCTTGATTATTACCTTGCAACCTGTAAGTATTATATATATGACCATAACAATGTAATTTCAAAGTATAGAAGAAAATCTCAAATAGTGTTTAATTTGTGGCATGGCGTGCCTTATAAGTCCAATAAGGTTCAAAATTCAAATCAATTAAGAATTAATTATGATAAATTCCTTTCTACAGGAGAATACTGCACAAAAGCTCTGGCTGAATTTTTAAATGCTCCTGAGGAAATGGCAGTTGAATTAGGCTATCCCAGAATAGATTATTTCTTTTTTGATTTAAAAAGGATAAAAAGTAAGCTTGAAAAAAGGTTTAAATTCAGCTATTACAAAAAAACAATTTTGTGGATGCCGACTTTCAGGCAGTCAAATGATAAAAGCCTTTCTGAAAACTATATGCAAAATGAAACGGGTTTGCCCATTTTTGAAACAAAAGAACAACTTGTTAAATTTAATAAATTTTTGCAAGATAATAATATCTTGTTTGTTTTAAAGCTACACCCTCTTCAAGCAAATTTGCCTATTTTTTCTGAGAAATACAGCAATATTTTAATTCTTAAAAATGAAGATTTGATTGAAATGAACATTCAAATTTATCAATTTATTCCACTTACTGATGCTATTGTTTCAGATTATTCATCTGTTGCTATAGATTATATGGTTCTGAACAAACCAATTGTTTATACGCTTGATGATTATGAAGATTATGCTAAATCCCGTGGTTTTGTTGTTGATAATGTACTTGATTATATGCCTGGGTATCATGTGTATAACACAGAAGATATGAAAAAAGCAATTCTGGAAATTGCAGATGGAAAAGATGTTTATAAGGAACAGAGAAACAAGATTTTGCCGATTATGCACAAATATCTCAATGGTGGAGCAAGCAAAAGAATTTTGGACTATCTGAATATTAAAAAGTAAGATTAGGAGATGTTTTGAATGAAAAGAGTAATTACCTATGGTACTTTTGACCTTTTGCATTATGGTCATATAAATTTACTTAAAAGAGCAAAGGCTTTGGGCGATTATCTTATCGTTGCTATTTCTACTGATGAATTTAACTGGAATGAAAAGAAAAAAAAATGTTATTTTACTTATGAACAGCGTAAAGCATTGGTTGAAGCAATCAGATATGTGGATTTGGTGATTCCTGAAGAAAACTGGGAACAGAAAAAATCGGACGTTCATGAATATCATGTGGACACTTTTGTTATTGGTGACGATTGGGAGGGCAAATTTGATTTCCTTAAAGAGGAAGGTTGTGAGGTAGTATATCTGCCAAGAACTCCTGAAATCAGTACGACACAAATAAAAAAAGATTTGAACAAATGAGGCGGATTATGAATAAGTTATCAATTATAATACCTGTTTATAACGTGGAAAAATATATTTCACGTTGCTTGAATTCTATACTTGCAATTAAAAGCATTGATTGGGAGTGTATTTTAATTGACGATGGCAGTAAAGATAATTCGTGGACTATAATTTGTGATTATGTCCATAAATATCCAGGTAAATTTCTTGCAAGACAAAAGAAAAACGGCGGTGTTTCTTCCGCAAGAAACATGGGTATAGATATGGCAACTGGTGACAGAATTATATTCATTGACCCCGATGATTATTTATTTAATTATGCAGATGAGCTTTTGCTTAGAGCCTTTAAAAGCTATGCAGACAAGGATATTATTTTGTTTGATTATGCAGAAGTTTATGATAATAAAAAATGCAAACCAAATCATATTTGTTTGAAAAATTCGGAAAATTATAAAAAGACAGTAACAGATTTTTTTATTGCTGGCGGAGATTCATTTGTTTGGAGAACTATTTATAGAACAGATATTATAAAGAATAAAAATATTCGTTTTAATATAAATATGCGTAATGGTGAGGATACAGAATTTAACCTTAAATATGTAAGATTTGCAAAATCAATAGCTTTGGTAGAGGGTAAACCTTTTTATGCTTATTACCAAAGAGAAGGCAGTGCAGTCAGAACCTCTAACATTACAGTCATTGATAATGCATTACATTTACTTAGACTTAAATTGAAATTAATTCAAAAAATGAAACTTGATTTAACTGAAAGTCAAAAACGTGATATGTATTTAAATATTGCGGTTAAAATATTAGTATACACAATAAATGGTGCCGGAAATACTTCAGTTGGTGAATTTTTCAAGCAAATAAATAAATATTATAAGAAACCTTTGGTAAGAGAAGTATTTAAAAACGTAAAATATAATGATTTTGATGGAAAATTATTAAAGTTAGGTTGTGTTCTTTGTCAGCATGACTGCTATTTTCTTATGGGATTAATGGCAGTATTAAAAGTAAAAATTTTTGAAATAAAGTAGTTTAAGAGGTATAAAATGAAGATTGCAGTAATTACAATTTATGATTTGAATAATTTTGGAAATAGACTTCAGAATTATGCTTTAAGTTATTTTCTTAAAGAAAGGTTAGGTATGGAAGTTTGTACCGCTGTTTATATTTCTAAAGCAGAATATAAACAAAAAATCAAAAGAAATTTAGCGTTCTTAAAAAGAAAATCAAATGTTAACAATGTTATAGAGAATGCTGGTTCAACAGATGTTGCGGTGGTTAAGGACAAAAAGGTTGATTCCTCCAAGCTTAATAAGATTTTTAAAAAGGTTAATCATGCAATCTATAAGCTATCTAAAAGAAAAAAATTTGAAAAATTTACTAACGAAAATATAAATGTTTATTTTTATAAGCCTAAAAATATGCCACAATTAATCAAGAATTTTGATTATTTCGTGGTTGGGAGCGACCAGGTTTGGAATCCGGCAGGCTGGGCAATAGGCAATCCGGAAAATTTTGAAAAATATTTGCTTACTGCTATACCGCCTGAAAAGCGTATAAGCTATGCCGCTTCTATTGGTGTTGAGGAATTGCCTAAGGAAATTTCCGGAAAATTTGCGAGGGAGATAAAAAAATTTAAGGCGATATCGGTAAGAGAACAGCGTGGAGCAGATATTATTGAAGAAATTTCCAATATGGACGCTGAAGTTCTTATTGACCCTACAATGTTACTTACAAAAGAAGATTGGCTTAAGGTTGCCAAAAGACACCCAAAACGTAGCGATAGAAAACCATATGCTTTTAAATATTTTTTGGGCAATCAAAGTGAACAACGAAAAGCATATATAAGAAAAATTGCAAAGAAAAATGGTTTGGGAATTTATGATGTTATGAATAGGGATTCTAAGGTTTATACTTCTGGCCCTGCTGAATTTTTAGATTTGATTGCAAATGCAGAAATTATATTTACTGATAGTTTTCATGCTTGCGTGTTTTCAATTCTTATGGGTAAACCTTTTGTTATTATGAATCGTGACCAAGCTGGTATGGGCAATATGAATTCAAGAATTGTAACTCTGCTTGAAAAGCTTGGACTTGAAGAAAAACTTCCAGAAAATATAACAGAAGAAAATATGTTTAAGTGTGATTATAAAAATGCTTATAAAAATCTTGAGGTTGAAAGAAAAAAAGCTGAAGAATTTTTAAAAAAAACATTTTATAATTGAAGTTTTAGAATTTATTTCCAAAGAGGGGGATTTATTCATTGAAAATCGAACGAACGAAAAATGCCAGTAGAAATATTTTGTTTGGTGGAATACTTAAAATATATCAAATAGCTGTGCCATTTATAATGCGTACACTTATGATTTATTTTATGGGTGTGCAATACTTAGGACTAAACAGCTTATTTACTTCTATTTTGCAAGTGCTTAACTTGGCTGAACTTGGTGTTGGAAGTGCAATGGTTTTCAGTATGTATAAACCTATTGCGGAAGATGACAGTGTTACAATATGTGCATTAATGAAAATGTACAAAACTTATTATAGAGTTATAGGGCTTGTAATAGCGGTAGTTGGTGCTGTATGTACACCTTTTGTGCCAAAATTAATAAAAAGTGACCTGCCACCTGATTTAAATGTTTATGTTTTGTATCTGCTTAATCTTGCAGTTACTGTACTTTCTTATTGGCTTTTTGCATATAAAAATAGTTTGTTGCAGGCACATCAAAGAAATGATGTTTCAAGTAAAGTTAGTCTTATTACTAATACAATACAATATGCTTTGCAAATTTTGGTTCTTGTTACAATAAAAGATTATTATGTATATACTATTGTTGCATTATTAACTCAAGCAATTACAAATATTGCAACGGCTATGGTCGCTAATAAAATGTATCCTAACTATAAGCCAGAGGGCAAACTTCCCAAAGAAATGGTAAATCAAATAAATCAGCGTATAAAAGATTTATTTACTTCTAAAATAGGTGCAATAGTTGTAAATTCAGCTGACACAATAGTTATTTCTGCTTTTTTGGGCTTAAATATGCTTGCTATATATCAAAACTATTTTTATATTCTAAGTTCAATTATTGGGTTTGTGGCAATTTTATTTGGTGCTTGCACCGCTGGTATAGGAAACAGCATTATTGTTGAAACTCCTGAAAAGAATTTCAAGGACTTAAAAAAATTCACTTTTATTATTGCTTGGATTGGTGGATTTTGTGCTGCCTCTTTGCTTTGTCTTTATCAGCCTTTTATGGATATTTGGGTTGGGAAAGATTTGGAGCTTAATTTTTCGGCAGTAATTTGTTTCTGCATTTATTATTTTGTTTATGAAATTAATCAACTGCTAAATACTTATAAAGACGCATCAGGAATGTGGCATGAGGATAAATGGCGACCATTGGTTACAGCTATGGCAAATCTACTTATGAATTTAATTATGGTTCAGTTCTGGGGAATCTATGGTATTATTCTTTCAACCGTTTTATCGATGTTATTTGTGGGTATGCCTTGGCTTTTGCACAATTTGTTTACCGTTTTATTTTCAAAAAAACACTTAATGCCTTATCTGAAACAATTATTATTTTATGTTGCTATAGTATTTGTTGGTTGTGTTTTAACCTATTTAGCGTGTAGTCCAGTTGAATTTAATAATATTAACATTAATTTTGGTGAAAAAGTAATTAATATTGGAAAGTGGTTGACATTAATTGTTAGAGGTATAATCTGTTGTATTATACCTAATGTGGTTTTTTTGATAGCATATCATAAATTACCAGAATTTAAGGATAGCTTGTCAATAGCCAATAGAATGACCAAAGGAAAAATTTCTTTTATAAGAAAAATGGTGGATAAAAATGCTTAAAATTGAAAAGAAAAAAGATTGTTGTGGTTGTGGGGCTTGTGCTAATGTTTGTCCCAAAAACTGTATAGAATTAAAATCTGATAAAGAGGGTTTTTTATATCCTAAAATTGATAAGGAAAAATGTGTTGATTGCGGACTTTGTGAAAAAGTCTGTCCAATTGCCAATTCTGAAAGCAGGTCAGAAAGTGTGTTAAAAAGCTATGCGGCGTTTTCGCCAGATAATGAGCTTAGAAAGAAAAGTTCTTCCGGCGGAATGTTTTCGCTTTTTGCAAATATTATTTTGGACAAGGGCGGAGTAGTGTACGGAGCGGCTTTTGATAATAAATTTTTGGTTCATCATGTTGGAATTGAAAGCAAGGATGAACTGTATAAGCTTCAGGGAAGTAAATATCTTCAAAGCCGAACCGAAAATACGTTTAAAGAGGTTAAAGAAAATCTTAATAAGGGCAGATATGTTTTATATACCGGAACTGCCTGTCAAATTGCAGGGCTTAAAAGTTTTTTAAGAAAGGATTATGAAAAACTTTATACTGTTGATGTTTTATGCCATGGTGTTCCATCTCCTAAGGTTTGGAAAAAATATCTTGCAGAACAGGAAAAAATTCATGGTGCCGATGTAACAAAAGCATTTTTTAGAAATAAAGATACTGGTTGGAAAAGCTATTCGGTTGAATTGGAATTTAGCAATTCAAAGAAATATACAAAGACTTTTGGACAAGAAATGTTTATGAAGCTGTTTTTACAGAATATTTGTTTGCGTCCCTCTTGTCATGATTGTAAGTTTAAATCGCTTGAAAGAGAATCGGATATTACTATTGGTGACGCATGGGGAATAGAAAATCATAGTCCTGAAATGAATGATAATATGGGCGTATCGGTTGTGCTTGTACATTCCCAAAAGGGAATTGAATTGTTTGATGCTATTAAAGAGAATATAAAGCTAAAAGAAGTTAAAAAAGATGTTTTGTTGCCACCATCTGCTGATTCAAGAAAATCAGTTTTGCCACATAGAAATCGAAAAAAATTCTTTGAAATGCTTAATAATGGCACAGATTTTGAAACATTAGAAAAACTGCTTAAACCTAATTTGTATACAAAGTGTAGAAGATTTGCGGGCAAGATTTTAAGAAAATTTAAAAAATTATAGGGTGTTAAGATGGCTAATTTAACTAAAAATACTAAAATTCAGGTTTTAAGAGCAATGGCTATTGTTTCAGTAGTTATAATTCACACTTGTGGCAGTGTTTATATAAGACCGTTTGTTAATTTTTGTGTTGCTTTATTTATATTTTTATCGGGATATTTAACTAAAATTCCCACCCCC
>CANRLN010000053.1 GCA_947631445.1 uncultured Clostridia bacterium | reverse complement strand
CTATCGGCTCAAATCAAGGACTTAGCACCAAACAGTTTATAAAAATTCTTATTGAAGAAATCGACCTGCCTATTATTGTTGATGCAGGAATTGGCAAACCGTCACAAGCTTGCGAGGCAATGGAAATGGGTGCGGCTGCTGTTATGGCGAACACCGCTATTGCAACCGCAGGAAATATAGTTGATATGGCACGAGCATTCAAACTTGCAATTGAGGCAGGCAGAACCGCTTATCTTGCCAAGACAGGAAGAGTGTTGGACAAGGCAAGTGCATCTTCTCCGCTCACTGGCTTTCTTAACGATTGATTTTATAGCTACAAAAATATTTTTAGTAAGGAGAATAACATGGAAAGAATAGACCATATGAAATATCTTCCTGACATGGAGATTATAGATTCAGACATAGATAAACAGGTTATAAGCAAAATGCAGGCTTATGACTATAATAAATATACAGCCACAGATGTTTTAAATGCACTTAGAGCTGAATATCCAAGCCTTGAAGATTTTGGAGCATTGCTTTCCCCTGCTGCCGAGCCTTTTCTGGAACAGATGGCACAAAAAGCCAAGCTTGAAACCTCAAAGCATTTTGGAAACAGTGTGTATCTTTTTACACCGCTTTACATTTCAAACTATTGCGAAAACTATTGCATATACTGCGGATTTAACTGCCACAACAAAATAAGACGTGCAAAACTTAACGAAAGTGAAATAAGAAAAGAAATGGAAGCAATCGCCAAAACGGGAATGGAAGAAATTCTTATACTCACAGGCGAAAGCCCAAAGATGAGTAGTGTGGAATATATCGGCAGAGCTTGCGAAATTGCCCACGAATATTTTAAAAATGTTGGAATTGAAGTTTACCCTATGAACACCGACCAATACGCTTATGTTCACAAATGTGGTGCAGACTATGTAACAGTATTTCAGGAAACTTATAATAGCGACAAATACGAAACACTGCACCTTGCAGGACACAAGCGAATTTTTCCCTATCGTCTTAATGCACAGGAAAGAGCATTGCGTGGCGGTATGCGTGGGGTTGCCTTTGCGGCACTGCTGGGACTTGACGATTTCAGAAAGGACGCTTTTGCTGTCGGAACTCATGCTTACCTTGTTCAGCGTAAATATCCTCATGCGGAAATTTCTTTTTCCTGCCCAAGACTTCGCCCAATTATAAACAACGATAAAATAAATCCAAAGGACGTACACGAAACCCAGCTTTTGCAGATTATGTGTGCTTACAGAATATTTATGCCTTTTGCAGGGCTTACTATATCCACCCGTGAATCCGCAAAATTTAGAGATAACGTGGTTGGAATGTGTGCCACCAAAATTTCCGCAGGAGTAAGCACTGGAATAGGAAGTCATACCGAACAAGAAAGCCAAGGGGACGACCAGTTTGAAATAAACGACAATCGTTCTTTGGAAGAAGTTTGCAGTGCAATAAAGTCAAGAAATTTACAGCCGGTGCTTAATGATTATGTGTATGTTAAATAATAATATCATCTGCGTTACCAATCGCAAATTGTGCAAACAGCCGTTAAAAGAACAGATTAAGAAAATTTCAGAAAACAGCATAAAAAATATTATATTAAGGGAAAAAGACTTATCTGAGCAAGAATATTTAAATCTTGCAAGAGAGATTATAGACTATTGCCCAGATATAAATTTAATAGTACATAATTTTCCAGAGATTGCCCTAAAACTTAATATAAAATCTATACATCTGCCACTTCCAATATTAAAAGCTAAAAATAGCCAAAGCTATTTAAATACTTTTAAAAATATAGGTTGTTCAGTGCATAGCACTCAGCAGGCTTTAGAGGCGGAAAAATTGGGTGCAACCTATCTTACCGCTGGGCATATTTTTGAAACCTCCTGCAAACCCGACCTTCCTCCAAGGGGGCTTGAATTTTTAAAAAGCATTTGCCTTGCAGTAAACATTCCTGTTTATGCAATAGGCGGAATAGATAAAAACAATTTAGATTTGGTTGTTAAAGCAGGGGCAAAAGGTGGCTGTATTATGTCGGGACTTATGAAAATTTAATAGTTTTTAATATATTCCCTGCTTACAGTGGGGAATATACATTCATATATAGATTATAAAAAATAAACTTGACAATATAACTTAAATATGCTATAATATAAAAAATATATTAAATTAGGAGAATTTAACCATGCGATTAGACAAATATTTAAAAGTATCAAGACTTATCAAAAGAAGAACGGTTGCCAATGCCGCCTGCGATGCTGAAAAAGTAGAGGTAAACGGCAAAATTGCCAGAGCCTCCCTTGAGGTTAAAATTGGTGATGAAATAACTATTAACATGGGTCAGCGTCCGCTTAAAGTCCGTGTACTTGCCATAAACGAACACGTTACTAAGGACGGAGCGGTTGAACTCTATGAGGTTATATAAATGCAACCGCTTGCAGATTTAATCCGCCCAAAAAACCTTGAGCAGATTGCAGGACAGGGGCATATATTGGGAGAAAATAAACCGCTTTATAATATAATCAAAAGTGGTAAAATCCCCAATATGATATTTTACGGTTCTTCGGGGGTGGGCAAAACCACCGTTGCAAGGATTATTGCAGATAATTCGGATATGTTGCTTTACAAACTGAACGGCACGCAAGCTTCAGTTGCAGACATAAAAGACATTGTTTCCAAAACCAAGGGATATTACGGCTATAACGGAATACTGCTTTATCTTGATGAAATTCAGTATCTTAATAAAAAACAGCAACAGTCTTTGCTTGAATATATCGAAAATGGCAAAATAACCCTTATTGCCTCTACCACTGAAAATCCTTATTTTTATGTATACGGTGCAATATTAAGCCGCTCTACTGTATTTGAATTTAAACCAGTTTCGCAGGGCGAAATAATTCCAGTTATAAACCGTGCCTTTGATGTTTGTGCCGAGCAAAACGGCAAAAAAATAACCCTTGAAAAGGGTGTAGCCGAGCTTATAGCACAAGGCTGTGGCGGAGATGTAAGAAAATCAATAAACACGGTTGAACTTTGTGTTCTTTCGGCAGAAAATTTAGAAAATAATAATATAAATATTTCGCTGGAAAATGCAAAACTGCTCACCCAAAAAAGCAGTTCAAATTATGACCGTGAAGGGGATAACCACTATGATTTAATGTCGGCTCTACAAAAATCTATAAGAGGTTCGGACGAAAACGCAGCCATTCATTATGCTGCAAGACTTATTGAATGTGGAGATATAATATCTCTTTCAAGACGACTGCTTGTTATTGCAAGCGAAGATATAGGGCTTGCCCATCCGCAAGCAATATGCGTTGTAAAGGCTTGCGTGGACAGTGCCATGCAGCTGGGACTTCCCGAAGCAAAAATTCCCCTTGCACAAGCGGTTATTTTTCTTGCAACCGCCCCTAAATCCAATTCTGCTTACAATGCTATAAATTCGGCATTAGATGACATAAAAAAAGGTGGAAATTTTGGATTTCCACGAAACCTGCAAAACAAACATTGTGACGGAGAGGGTGCAACCCAAAAAGGGCAAAATTATTTGTATCCGCACAACTACCCAAACCACTATGTAAAACAACAGTATATGCCCGACCAACTACAAGGCAGGGTTTATTACGAATATGGAAACAATCGGGTGGAACAGGCTGCAAAAGCCTATTGGGATAATATTAAAAAATAAATAAATCTTCCCCCGCCCGAAAGGCGAGGGAATTTTTTTATGTATTCTCTTTAATTTCTATTGCTTTTTTGATAAGCTCCACAGCACCCTCAATTCCAAGGGAGGAAGAATTTATGCAAAGGTCGTAATTCTTAGCCGTTCCCCACTTACGGTCGGTGTAGAAATTGTAGTAGTTGGCACGTTTCTTGTCGTTCTTGTTGATAAAATCAAAAAGCTTATTTTCTTTAATATCGCAACGCTGGGCAACCCTTTGTTTGCGGTCGTCCATATCCGCACTTATAAAAACGCTTAAAGTATCCTTGCGTTCGCTGAGAACATAGTCGGCACATCTTCCAACAATAACACAAGCCCCCTCTCTTGCAAGATTTTTTATTGTGTCAAACTGGGCAAGAAAAATCTTTTGGTTCATTGGCATTTCGGGGTTAAGTCTGCCGTCTGCCGTCATGGAATAGTTTCCTACCACAAGCGAATATAAAAGCGAATTTGTATATTTTTCGTCATGCTCTTCAAAAAATTCCTTGCAGATTCCGCTGTCCTTAGCCGATTTTTCAATAATTTCCTTATCATAGAACGGAATTTCCAAAATTTCGGCAAGTTTTTTGCCTATCTGATGTCCACCGCTGCCAAACTCTCGGCTGATTGTAATAATTGTGTTCATAAAAAATCATCTCCTCTAAATTTCATATTCACAGAAATGTGTACATATACATATTATATAGCAATGCTATAAACCTGTTACAGTTTAACATGAGCAAAAAATACTCCTGTTTTTTCAATGTCAATATATCCATAGCAAGGTTCTTTTCCGTCACGTGGGCAGGCACAGGAACCGGGGTTGAAAAGATAAATTCCGCCCTCAACCTTATTATATCGCTGGTGGGTATGACCAAAAAGAGCAATATCGCAGGAATTAAACCTTGCCTGCTCTATTATAAGTTCGTTGGTTATTCCTGCATAAAGCTTATCGCCATGGGTATAAAAAATTCTATGACCACCTATTTCAAAAACGCCAAATTCAGGAAGCCTGCGATTGGAATCGGTATTGCCTTTAACGCTTAAAAACACCTTGTCAGGATAGTTTTCGCAAAGCAATTCAATGTCGCTTTCGCCGTCACCGCAAAATATAAATATTTTTTCTTGTATATTATTTTGCACAATCTTCTCGACGCTTCTGTAACATTTGTGCGAATCCGAAAAAACTATAACTCTCATTTAATTAATGCACCTCTCTGTAAAGTTTACTTGTTTATATTAATTATAACACATATTAAATAAAAAATCAATAGTTTTTAACAATTTTTATTATTTTTTTTGGAGGGTTTATTTATGAACAGACAAAACAACAATCAGAACAACAACAGAAATAACAATAACAACAATGCAAAGTCAAACAATGTAGCCTCAAATCTTTCCCCCAACGCACTTAATAACCTGCTTGGGATTGTTTCATCAAAACTTGGCACTTCCCCACAGCAACTAAAAAGTCAGCTTGAACAGGGCAAATTTGACAACGCTCTTTCAGGAATGTCGCAAAACGACACCAATCAGCTTATGAATGCTCTTTCCAATCCACAGATGGCAAACAAAATTTTGTCCTCGCCACAGGCACAGGCTATTATCAAAAAACTTAATGAAAGTTAATGGGGGAAATTATAAATGGATAATATGATGGAAAAAATATCAAAGGTTCTGGCAGACGAAGAAACCATGAAACAGCTTGGCGAACTGGCTCAAATGATAGGGGGTGCAAATCCCCCGCCACCTGCCGAAGAAACCGCAATGCCATCTCCTATAACCAATCATTTGCCAAGCAATAACAATAACAACAACAACAATAATAATATAAACAACAATATTATCGGAAACGGAAACATAGATATAGCAAAAATCGCAACGCTTATGTCAGGATTTAACAAACCCAGTCCAAACACAAATTTTTTAATGGCTTTAAAACCACTGCTAAAAGAAGAAAACCAAATTAAGGCGGACAGGGCGATAAAAATACTAAAGATTATAGAAATGATTCCGATACTTAAAGAAAGCGGAATTTTAGGAGGGGATTTGTTTGGCTGACCAAAGCTTTATGAGTATGCAGCAGGAGGCTATAAAACGGGTGGAAGAAATGAAACAACGTTCAAAAAACTATGTTTCGCCACCCCAGCCACCAAATAATAATGCTGAAAAAATTGAACAGGCAGAAAAACCAACAAATCCGGTAAACAAACAAGAAAGCATTAATATTCCGCAGGAAAAGTCTGACGGACAACCCTATAAGGACATACTTAAATCCAATAGCATTGTAAACGGACTTAAAAACGCTTTGGGAATTGACATTGCACACTTGGGACTGGACAATGAAAAAATTATGCTTGCATTGTTAATTTATATATTATATAAAAATGGAGCGGATATAAAATTGCTTGTTGCTCTTGCTTATATTCTGCTTTAATATTTTATTTAAAATTTTCTTAAGGCAAAAATAACTAAAAAATTTCTATAAAGCTACAGGAAAATATTATCGGTGCAAAAATTGTTTTTAAATCCTTGAAATTTTTAAAAAAGTATGTTATAATAATTTTTAGTGTTATAAACATAATCTTATATGGTTAAAAAATATAGGAGGAAAATATTATGAACAAAAAGATAATTGCATTACTTATTGCAGTTTGCACGGTGTTTGCAGGCTGCTCAGGCAAAAAAGCAGAAAATAATTATGATATTGAAATAGAAAGCAATGTTACAACCGACGGGCAAACTACGACCGAACAGGAAACAACCGCTGAACAGTTTGAAGAAAATACAACCACTACTACAACAACCCAAGTAACCACAAAAGCTACAACAAAAGATGATAAAGCTGTAAATAGCAAGGTGGATAATAAAACAAAAGAAATTGAAATTAAACGAGAAGAAATAAAACACACCGATTTTGATTATACCTATCAAGCCGAGGACGGAGAACTCAGTGATGGGCTTAAAATAGAAAATTCTATGGAGGGCTATTCTGGAGGTGGTTATGTAAGCGGATTTGCTCCGCAAAAAGGCGAGGTTAAAATAATCATGGAAAGTTCGACCGCACAACACTACAATATTGTAATAAAGGTAGCTTCCGAAAAACCAACCCACAACAATATAATAATAGGCGACGGAAGAACCTTGAGCTTTAATGCCACCGGAAGTGGAGAATTTGAAAATTTTATTTTTGAAAATATTTATATTGAAGAAGGAAAAACCGATATAAAGGTTCAATCGGACGAGGGCGATTTTGTTCTTGACAAAATCAGCATTACCGACACAAAAGGACTGGACGAATTTTCTTCTGCAATCTCCGATTACAAACTTTCAAACGAAAAAGCAAGCAAAAAAACCCAATCTATTTACAAGTTTATCAGCGAAACCTGCGGAAAGAATATTATCAGTGGACAGTACAACACATTTTCCACCAATGCCGAAACCGATGCTATTTTTGAACAGACCGGAAAATATCCTGCCATTCGCTTTAGTGACTTTATGAACGTTACTTCGGATAAATCCCACGAGGAAGAATTTTCCCTTGCCAAAAAATACAACGAGGACGGCGGAATTATTGGTTATGTCTGGCACTGGACAGACCCGAACGAACATAAATCTTTCTACTCCAAAGACACAAAATTTGATATTAAAAAGGCTGTGACAACAGAAGATATTGCAAAATCATCTACAGATGAAATTAAAAAGCTTTATGACAACAAGAAAATTTCTGAAGAATGTTATAAAATAATCTTGGATATTGACACAGCGAGCGAGCAACTTAAGAAATACAAAGATGCAGATATTACAGTGCTTTGGCGACCACTCCACGAGGCAAGCGGTGGTTGGTTTTGGTGGGGAACGGACAAGGATTCTTACATCTGGCTTTGGAAACTTATGTACACACGAATGACCCAGTACCACAATCTTGATAATTTAATTTGGATTTGGAACGGAGAATCTCCCGATTGGTATGTTGGAGACGAATATTGTGATATATTAAGTGCGGATATTTACAATGAGGGAGATTTTTCTGTGCATATAAATTCTCTTAAATCACTCCATGCAATAAGTGGTTCTAAACCTTGCATACTTAGCGAATGTGGCGTTTCGCCAGATGTTAAAAATCTTGTCAGAGATAATGCCCTTTGGGGAATTGTTGGACAGTGGGGCGGAGAATTTCTTATTGACGAATACGGCGAACTTACAGAAAAATATACAAGCAATCAGCAACTTAGCGATTATTACAACAATAATATTGTTATCACAAGGGACAAGTTGCCTAAATTTTAATAACTTTTATAAATTTAATACAATTGCTTAAAAAAATCTTGTGTGTATCCCCCGCCGTAGGCGGGGGATACACTACAAACACAAAAAATTATAAACAAATCTTTTGCTTATTTTTTGAAAATTTGCTATTGACATAGCAAAAAATATATGTTATAATTTAAATATATTTTATTAATAATAGGAGTGATTTTTATGAAAAAATGGATTTATCTGCAAATTGTGTTTCTGGTTATTGCTTTGATAGGTTTTATTGCATATTTAGTTACCCAAAAACCAGGATTTATGCTTATGGGCGGTTGCGGACTTTTGGCAAATAGCATAATAAGTATTATTGCTCAATCCAAAAAGAAATGATATAATATCACAATAAAATCATGCCTTTTTTGCTTGATTACTCTCAATAATATTTCTGTAATTCCCCGCTGTGGCGGGGAATTATTATAAATAAAAAATAATTATAATTCAAACCAAAACAACGCCCACTAAAAATTATGTTATTTTATCAAAATAAATTTTGGAGTGGAATTTTATTTTGTGTGAAAGTAACGAAGTTTGAAAAAAAATTCAAAAAACACTTGACAAATCAAAAAAATTATATTATAATATATCTTGTAAACAACAAAGGCGTTGTGAACACAGTATATTTTATTTCAATAATATTTAAATGTTATTTATGAAATTAAGTATGTTGCGTTTACAACGTCTTTTTTTAATTAATAATTAATAATTTTTGAACGGGGGCATTTTTACAATGAGTACAGTACCTGAAATGTTTGGAAGCAATGTGTTTAACCTTTCGGTTATGAAAGAAAGACTTCCTAAGAGTGTGTTTAAGTCAATTCAAAAGACAATTGAACTCGGCACTCCTCTTAAGCCTGAAGACGCTAACGTTGTTGCTAACGCAATGAAAGACTGGGCAATCGAAAAGGGAGCAACCCACTTTACACACTGGTTCCAGCCTATGACAGGCATTACAGCTGAAAAACATGATAGCTTTATTTCACCAACAGTTGATGGCAAGGTTATTATGGAGTTTTCTGGAAAAGAACTTATCAAGGGCGAACCTGACGCATCTTCTTTCCCATCTGGCGGACTTCGTGCTACTTTTGAAGCAAGAGGCTATACAGCTTGGGACCCTACTTCTTATGCTTTTATTAAAGAGGGTTCACTTTGTATTCCTACTGCTTTCTGCTCTTATACAGGTGATGCACTTGACAAGAAAACACCTTTGCTCCGTTCTATGGAAGCAATCAACAAGAGTGCTTTGAGAGTACTTAAGCTTTTTGGCTCGGACGCTACAAGAGTTACCGCCACTGTCGGTGCTGAACAGGAATACTTCCTTATTGACAGAAAAGACTATGAAAAGCGTGAGGATATTATTCTTACAGGTAGAACACTTTTCGGTGCTCCTGCTCCTAAGGGACAAGAACTTGAAGACCACTATTTTGGAACAATCAAAACAAGAGTTTCCGCTTATATGAAAGATGTTGACGAACAACTTTGGAAGCTTGGAATTTCTTCCAAAACAAAGCATAACGAAGTTGCTCCTTGCCAGCACGAACTCGCTCCTATCTATACAACAACCAACGTTGCAACCGACCAGAACCAGCTTACAATGGAAATTCTTAAGAGAACCGCAAGAAAACACGGCTTTAAATGTATTCTCCATGAAAAGCCTTTTGCAGGTATTAATGGTTCGGGTAAACATAACAACTGGTCTATCTCTACCGACACTGGCGTAAACCTTATCGACCCCGGCAAAACACCTGCTGAAAATGCACAATTCCTTACATTCCTTACTGCGGTTATCAAGGCAGTTAATGATTATCAGGATTTACTTAGAGTGTCTGTTGCTACTGCCGGCAATGACCACCGTCTTGGTGCTAATGAAGCTCCTCCGGCTATTATCTCCATCTTCCTTGGCGACGAACTCACAGCCATTCTTGACTCTATCGTAAACGGTGCACCTTACAAGGGAACAGAAAAAATTGAAATGGCTATCGGTGTTGACGTTCTTCCTCACTTTATTAAAGACACAACCGATAGAAACAGAACATCTCCTTTTGCTTTCACCGGTAACAAGTTTGAATTTAGAATGCCTGGTTCTAAGCTTTCTATTGCTGGCCCTAACACTATTCTCAACACTATCGTTGCAGAAGTTCTTGACCAGTTTGCTGACGAACTTGAGGGTGTTGAAGATTTCCACACTGCTCTTGACGCTCTTATCAAGAAAACCCTTTCTGAAAACCTTAACATTATCTTTAATGGCGACGGATACAGTGCAGAATGGCCTGTTGAGGCTGAAAAGAGAGGTCTTCTCAACCTTAAGTCAACTCCTGAAGCTATTCCTCATTTTGCAGACCAGAAGAACATTGATTTGTTTGTAAAACATGGCGTATATTCCGAAACAGAAATTCACTCTCGTGTTGAAATTCTTCTTGACGAATACTCCAAAGTTATCAACATTGAAGCTCTTACAATGATTGATATGGCTAAAAAGCAGATTCTTCCTGCAGCTTCCGCTTACACAAAGCAGCTTGCCGAAACAGCTAAGACAGCTAAAGAATGTGGTGCAGACGCTGTTTACGAAACCGAACTTGTTAAAAAACTTTCGGCTCTTACCGGCGATGCTTACAAGAAGGTTGTTGCTCTTGAAGAAAAGAATATTAAGGCTCATGATATTTCAGATGTTGAAGAACAGGCTAATTTCTATCATGACAGCGTATTCGCTGCTATGGGCGAACTTCGTGCAGTAGCCGATGAAATTGAAACACTTGTTGATTCTAAATTCTGGCCTTATCCTTCCTACAGCAAGATGCTTTTCTATACTGTTTAATATTCAAATATTTTAGACACCTCACTTTGTTCTTCCCATGATTTTAAATTTTTTGAAATTATGGGAGAACAAATCCTAATAAATTTTTAATTTTTATATCAAGCAATGTTTTTAGCATATTTTAATTAATACTACAACAATATCATAATAATATTTTCAGCAAGCCAAAAGGCAGTTTCAGCAATTTATTTAACAATAATCTACTATTTTTCTAATTAATCTTTTTTATTAACAACAGCCCCCAATCCCAATTATATATTAAGGTCAGCACTCAAGCGGAATTTCTGCTTGGGTGCTGATATAATTATAAAATATATTTTCATGAATGTGACTAAAATATTAATTTTTTCTCAAAATCCAAAAAAGGTATTTACAAAACGGCAAAAATATGTTATAATAATCTTTAAGCTATGGGCAATGTTAATTTGCCACAATGCAATTTAGATTAAGGAGGATAATAAAAGTGCAAAATACTAAAAAAGCATACCTTATTCTGGAAAACGGAACAATTTTTGAAGGTAAAAGTTTTGGTGCTTGTAATGAAACAGTAGGGGAAATTGTTTTTACAACCGCTATGACAGGCTACCTTGAAACCTTGACCGACCCAAGCTATTACGGTCAGATTGTTGTTCAAACTTTCCCACTTATCGGTAATTATGGCGTTATCGAATCAGATTTTGAAAGCAAACAACCATATGTGAAAGGCTATATTGTTAGAGATTGGTGTCAAGAACCCAGCAACTTCCGTTGTGAGGGCAACCTTGACGCTTTTTTAAAGAGTAAAAATATCACGGGAATATACGGTATCGACACAAGAGCGTTGACCAAAATCGTTCGTGAGAGCGGTGTTATGAACGGTAAAATCGTTATGGAGGGTCAGGCTTTCGACCTTGCGGAACTCCGCCGTTATAAAATTGTTCGTGCTGTTGAAAACACAACCTGCGAAAATGAAACGGTTCTTTCCCCTGACGGTGACGTTAAACGCAAGGTTTGTCTTTGGGATTTTGGTGCAAAGTATAATATTGCAAGAGAACTTGTTAAACGTGGTTGCGAAGTAACCATACTTCCTGCCGGAACTTCCTTTGAAAGAATCAAGGAACTTGCCCCCGACGGACTTATGCTTTCCAACGGTCCGGGCGACCCAGCAGACAATACAGGCATTATTGAACAGCTTAAAAAGGTTTGTGAGCTTAAAATACCAACATTTGGTATCTGCCTTGGACATCAGCTGCTTGCACTTTCGCAGGGTGCTGAAACCACCAAGCTTAAGTATGGTCACAGAGGTTCAAACCAGCCAGCAACCTGCACAGACACCGGCAGAGTTTACATAACAAGCCAAAACCACGGATATGCTGTTGTTTCGGACACACTTCCAGAGGGTGCTAAGGCAAGTTTTGTTAATGCAAATGATGGCACTTGTGAAGGCGTAAGCTATGATTATATGCCCGCCTTTTCCGTACAGTTCCACCCCGAAGCTTGCGGAGGTCCTCTTGACAGCGGATTTTTGTTTGATAACTTTATAGAGCTTATTGATAGCAATAAAAAATAATATGCTATAAAAAATATAGAAAAGGAGCGTTACCATGCCTTTAAATAAAGATATTAAGAAAGTTCTGGTTATTGGTTCTGGACCTATAGTCATCGGTCAGGCAGCTGAATTTGATTATGCCGGAACTCAGG
>CANRLN010000052.1 GCA_947631445.1 uncultured Clostridia bacterium | reverse complement strand
AATGGCAATGACGGCGGCAGCAGGTCCTTTGTCTAATCTTATTGTTGCTTTTATTGCAATGATAATCTTTCAGTTTGTAAATGTCTATGGAATGAACAAAGGCATTGCTTACTATGCCGACGGTGCTATTCGATATTCTCAACAAAGTGGTGTTTTTTATATAATTTATATTCTTTTCTTTTTTGTGCAGATTAATATTGGTCTTGCACTATTTAATCTTATTCCCGTACCACCGCTTGACGGCTCAAGAATCGTTTCCTACTATACCGACAAAATAGATAATATTTTTGGCAGAAATCCAATGGTTGCAAGTATTGTTTTTGTTGTGCTTATCTGTACTGGAGTATTAAGTCGTCCGCTTAACTTTTTAAGTTCACATCTGTTTGACCTGTTCGATTTTCTCACTGGTTGGGCAGGAATTATCGCACAAAACATCTTTTAATCTATGGAAATCGAATTTAAACTAAGCACCTTTGAAGGTCCTCTTGACCTGCTTTTGCATCTTATTGCAAAGCACAAGCTGAATATATGCGATATAGAAATAACCTTGCTTTTGGAACAGTATCTTGCTTTTATCGAAAATGCTCCCGACAACGACCTTGAATATGCAGGGGAATTTCTTGAAATGGCGGCAAGGCTTGTGTATATAAAAACGGTTGCACTGCTCCCCCACCCCGAGGAGGCACAAACCCTTAAAAAGGAACTGGAGGGAGCATTGATTGAGTATTCCCTTTGCAAGCAGGCAGCGGAAAAGCTAAAAATTCAGAACATTTCTGGAGAAATTTTCACTCGACCGCAAATACAAATAAAATCAAGCGGACAATACAGCCGAGTATATTCTCCAATGAAACTGTATGAAGCCTATATGGGCATCTCTGCCAAGACAAGAAACAAAAAGCCAATAAGAAAGATGGACTTTGCCCCACTTGTCAGCAAACGTTATGTTTCGGTTACCTCCAAGGTGCTTTTTGTTCTAAAAAAATTGTATCATACAGGAAAATGCAAGAGTGATGAAGTTTATAACGGTCTTGATGATAAATCTTCCAAAATAGCAACTTTTTTGGCAATTTTAGAACTTACCAAGGCAGGGCGAATATATTTTTCACAGCAAGATGAATATATTATTTTTAATCGTTCCCAAAAGCCGAAAAAATCTAAAAATTTGCAAAAACAAACGCAAGAATCAGAGCCTATACAAGAAGTGGTGGAAACAACGCAAGAGCCAAAACCTATACAAGAAATGGCAGAAACAGCAGTAGAGCAAGAACCAGTTAAACAAACCAAACCAATAGTATTTAACAACAATCCTTTTGTTAAAATAGCAAACAGAAAATATATTAAAGGAGGAAGTCAAATGAATGATGAATTATTTAAAAAAGCTAAAGACACATTCAAAAAAATTGTCGCAGAGGGTGCAGACTTTGTTAAAGAAACCATTTCAAACGCCATTGATACTGCTATGGATACAGCTAAAAACATTGCCGAAACGGTCGAAAATATAATAGAGGATATTAAGCCAGATAAAACAGTCGAAAAAAACACCAAACTATATAAAACCAATGCAGAAATTATGTCGGAACTTACCCCAAGAGAACGTAAATATATTTGGAAAAATGGTTTTGACAGGGTTAAACAAAGACATACAAAAACACAACAAAAAAAGAACAGGAGCTAAATTTTGGATACAAAAACAGCTATTTTACAGGCTATTCTGTTTGCAAGCGGAGAACCAATAGACGGCGATAAACTTGCTCAGAGTGCCGAAATGTCAAAAAAAGAATTTAAACAGGAAATTAAAAAGCTGGAAACCGCTCTTGACGGCACAGGAATTAAACTGCTGAAATTGGAAAATTCCTATCAGCTTGCCACCCGTGAAGAATATGCAAGCTATATAAAAAATGCATTGGAGGTTAAAAAAAATGCTCCCCTTTCCCAAGCGGCTATGGAAGCACTAACCATTATAGCATATAATCAACCGGTCACAAAGTCCTTTGTGGAACAGGTTCGTGGGGTGGATACTTCAAGCGTTATCAATTCGCTGGTGGAAAAAGACCTGCTTTGTGAGGCTGGCAGACTTGACCTTCCAGGACGACCAATAGCCTATAAAACAACCGATAATTTTTTACGCTGTTTTCAGCTTTCCTCTCCTGCCGAACTCCCTCCATTGGAGGACAAGCCTTCTCAGGTTACAATAGACGAAATTTTAGATGAACGTGAAAATTCAAATGAGGAGGTGTAAACAATGGCTGGTTGGATAATCCTTGCAATAATTTTTGTTATTGCAATGTTTTTGCATATATCCTTGCATATATTTGTAAGTTATAATGAAAACGGACTTACAATAACCGCCGATTATTTGGGAATAAAGCTTTATCCCCGCCCCAAAAAAGAGGGCGAAAAAGGCAAAAAGAAAAAATCTGGTATTATACAAAAAATAAAAAACAAATTAAAAGGCAAAAAAAAGAAGATTTCTGACATTCCCGATGATGACGATTACGATTTTGATAATCTTGATGATATAGATGAAGAAATTGAAAAGTTTGAAAAAGAAGAAATCAAAAAAGAGATTATAATTGATGATACAGAAATAACCGCAAGCCTTGAAAACATAGAGAAAAAAAAGCAGGAAGAAAAATTGCTTGATGAGCCTGAGGAAAAAGAGGCTGAAACCATTTCTGATAAATCCGAGCCGATAGAAAAAATCGACCAAGAAACCGAACAACAGCCTAAAAAAGAAGCTGATAAAGAGCCTAATATTATTGAAAAATTGCAGGACAAATATAATAAAATCAAACAAAAATATCTTGTACATATCCCCTATTTGTGGGAAAAACTTAAAAAAACCCTTAAGGCTATCCGCATATATAATATAGAGTTTGAAATTGACAGTGGCAGACTGGACGCAAGCGAATCTGCTATGTTTTATGGACACCTTAATTCAGCTGTCTTTTCGCTTTTCGGAGCATTGGCAGGCATTTTTACAATGCAATTTCAAAAAGCACAGATAAATTTAAAGTTTAATGAGGAAATTTTTAAGGTTCGCACCAAATTTGACATTTATCTCCGACCATCTACATTTCTTTGGATACTTGCTTGTGTTGGCGGATATTTTGTAAAAGAAAAATATCTTAAAAAATTCGCAAACAAAATCAAGGCAAAGTTTTGCAAAAGCTGTTGACAAACGGTAAAAAATTTGCTATAATATAAATATGCCAAACATAAATTGAAAGGAACATTTAAAATGAGTGAAAAAAATCTTGAAAGTTTAGTTACATCTGCACTTGAAAAACTTCATACCCTTGCTGACGGCGAAACGGTTGTGGGAAAGCCTATTATAACCGGTGAAAATATTACCATTATTCCTATTTCAAAGGTCAGCATTGGTTTTGGTGCAGGCGGTTCCGACCTACCAACAAAGGGCAACAAAGACCTTTTCGGTGGCGGTTCGGGAGCAGGTGTTTCGGTCACTCCTCTTGCCTTTATAACAATTTCAAATGGTGAAGTAAAACTGCTTGAAATGACCGCACAGGCAAGCCCAACAAATGCTGTTATCAACCTTGTTCCACAGGTTGTAGATAAAATCACCGGATTTTTAAACAAGGATAAAGACGAAACCAAAGAAGAAACAGACGAATAAAATATAATAAAAAAGCGACCTACTGGTCGCTTTTTTATTGCAAAAATTTATTTTTTATTTATATAAGAAAGATATGCACTTTCATGCTTTTCTTTGGAAACGGGACGGGTCATAAGATTGCTTATTGTTCCGCTTGCAGGACTGCCTTTATAAAGCACGTTATAAAGCTGTTCGGTTATTGGCATTTCCACTCCAAGCTTTTGACTTATTTCATAGGCATTTTTGGTGCATATATATCCCTCAACCGTGCCAATCTGACGCACAGCGTCTGCGGGAGAAGTGCCTTTGCCGATAAGTATTCCGGCACGGCGGTTGCGTGAGTGCATACTTGTGCAGGTTACAATCAAATCACCTATACCCGAAAGACCCGCAAAGGTTTCCACCTTTGCTCCCATTGCAATTCCAAGACGACTTATTTCACTTATTCCCCTTGTCATAAGAGCAGCTTTGGTGTTGTCGCCAAGCTCCAGACCATCGCAAACGCCCGCTGCAAGGGCAATAATATTTTTAAGGCTTCCGCCAACCTCACAGCCAATAACATCATCGTTTACATATATTCTAAAATTGCCCGAACTGAGCAATTTTTGAACTTTTAAAGCACTGTTGCCGTCATCGCTTGCACAAACAACAGTAGTTGGTATTTTTCTTGCTACTTCTTCGGCATGGGAAGGCCCTGTAAGCACAACAATTTTGTTTTTGGGAAAACATTCGCCGACAACCTCGCTCATTCGCTTATAACTTCCCTCTTCAAAACCCTTTGCAAGGCTTACTATAATAGTATCCTTTGAAATACAGTCTTTAACCTCCATACAAACATCTCTTACAAAACTGCTGGGTATTCCCACAAGAACAACCTCACAATTTTTAAGTGTATTTTTATCGGTGGTAACGTTTATTTCTTTTGGTATATTCACACCTGCAAGTTTAGAGGCAAGCTGTCCAGTACGCTTAATAGTATCCACTTCATCACGAAATTTAGACCACACACAAACATTATGACCGTTGTCTACACAGTGTATAGCAAGTGCAAGACCAAATCCACCCGAACCAAGTATTCCAATATTAGCCATAAAATTCCTCCTATTTTTTAAACGAAAGTTTATTTTCGTTTCCGTTTATAAGACGCTTTATATTAGCACGGTGCATATAAATTATCATAATCGCAATAGCGGAGGAAACAATGGTGTTTGGAACAACCCCTTCAATTCCTCTTGCCGATTGAGAAAAAAATGTAACAAGTGCAAAAGTAACAGCCGCACACATTGAACCAAGCGAAACATATTTTGAAATTGCGACCACCACGGCAAACACACCAAGCGAAGCAAGACAGGTCAGAGGGTCAATTGCAATAAGAGTAGTTGCCGCCATAAGTACGCCTTTTCCACCCTTAAATCCATAATAAATAGGAAAAATATGCCCAAGAATTGCAAACACTCCCGCAACATATCCTATAAAAAGCTTATCGCCAAAATAAACAATTCCCATTGCTCCCGAAACAACCACTCTTGCAAACACGACACACAAAATGCCTTTGAAAAGGTCGCAAAGTAGGGTTATTAAAGCTTCTTTTTTGCCGTATACCCTAAGAACATTTGTAAGCCCTGCGTTGTGACTTCCCGATTCTCTTATATCCTCGTGCCTTAAAAGCTTGCAAACGGTTATAGCAGAGTTCACACTGCCAACAAGATATGAAAAAATTGCCGCTATTAAAATTCCAACTATCTGAATCATCTTGTCATTCACCTACTTAACATCATTTCGGTCACGCTCACGAACAATCATTTTAATTGGTGTGCTGTCAAGCCCAAAGGTTTCTCTTATCTGATTTTCAATATATCTTTGATAGGAAAAATGGAACAGGTCAGCACGGTTTACAAAGGTAACAAATGTTGGCGGGTTGGTTGAAGCCTGAGTCATATAATAAACCTTAAGTCTTCTGCCCTTGTCGGACGGTGGCTGAACCCTTGAGGTCGCATAGCTAAGCACATCATTAAGTTTGCCAGTTGGAATACGAATAGAATTTTGGCGGTAACTTTCGTTTACAAGTTCAAACATTTTATCAAGTCTAAGACCGGTGAGAGCCGAAACAAAGATAAATTTAACATAGCTCATAAAAGAAAAATCAACCTCAAGCTTTTTCTTAAATTCGTCCATGGTTTTTCCGTCTTTTTCGACTGCATCCCATTTGTTGACCGCAACAATACAAGCCTTTCCGCTATCGTGGGCATATCCTGCAACCTTTGAATCCTGTTCGGTAAAACCTTGTGTTGCGTCAATTACAATAATGCACACATCCGCACGGTCAACCGCCATATAAGAACGCAAAACCGAATACCTTTCAATCTTTTCAAGAACTTTGGATTTTTTGCGTATACCTGCTGTGTCAATAAGGGTATATTTGCCATATTGATTTTCAAATTTGGCGTCCGCACTATCCCTTGTTGTGCCTGCAATGTCCGAAACAATCATTCGCTGTTCGCCAATAAGCTTGTTTACAATAGAGGATTTTCCTACATTAGGCTTGCCAATAAGAGCAACCTTAAGTGTTCCATCGTCCTCATCTGCTGTTTCTTTGGGAAGATGTTTAATAACCTCGTCCAGCAAATCGCCTGTGCCGTTTCCATGAACTGACGAAATAGGGAATGGCTCGCCCAAACCTAAATTATAAAATTCATAAAATTCAACCGGAAGTTCACCGATTGTATCTACCTTGTTTACTGCAAGAATAATTGTTTTGTTTGCCTTTAAAAGCATATTGGCAACGTCCATATCCGCCGCTGTAACCCCGCATTTTAAATCAGTAACAAGAATGGTAACATCGGAAGATTCAATTGCAACCTCCGCTTGTCTACGCATCTGTTTTAAAATTACATCATCTGTGTTGGGTTCGATACCGCCAGTATCCACCAGCATAAACTCCCTGCCAAGCCATTCACATTTGGAATAAATTCGGTCACGGGTAACCCCAGGGGTATCGTTTACTATTGAAATACGCTGTCCAACAAGCTTGTTGAAAAGGGTTGATTTTCCAACATTAGGTTTCCCAACAATAGCAACTATTGGCAATGCCATAAAAATTCCTCCTTTTACTCACACAATAAAAATTTACTATATTACATGAAAATCAAATTTTATAAAAAACATATTTTTTATTTATGTATTTCCCCATCTAAGGCGAGGAAATACATGAACTTTTTTATAATTTTGCCCAAATAAAAAAATGTTTAAAACAAAATTTTTGAAAATTGATTTCCCTGACTATATTAACTATTTTATAAACACACATATATTATTTTGTGTAGTTTCAAACAAATTATGTGCATTTATCAAATAATCAACAAGGGTTTAAATCGACAAAAGGCAGAGAAGCTGATTTCTTCTCTGCCGGAATTGTCAGATTTTCAGGTATTACTTATTGTTTACAGCGATAACCTGTTCACCCTTGTAGAAACCACAAGCCTTGCAAACTCTGTGCGGTGTTGCATAAGCACCACAATTAGCACATCTGCAAAGTGCAGGAGCTGTAAGCTTTGATACCTCGCTGCGACGCTTATCACGTCTTGCCTTGGAAACCTTTCTCTTTGGTACTGCCATTGTAAAAGCACCTCCTTATACAAAACTCCACTGATAGTGGGTATTTTCAAAATTACAACACGTCAATTTTTAAAGCGGATTGTATTGCCCGTGCTTTTATCTTCTTCAAAAACGCAATCACAATCACCCTCGTTAAGGTTTTTACCGCATTTTATACAAAGACCCTTGCAATCCTCTTTGCAGAGAACCTTTTCGCTAAGGGACACCAGCAAATCCGATGCTGCAAGCTCGTCCATATTAAGCATATTGTCGCCACACTCAATGTATCCCTCTTTGTCGGGGTCGTTAAGTTTCTGAACCAGCGTATAATTAAACGTAAAGTTATATTCACGCTCAAATTCGCTAAGACAGCGGTCACAAACATGGTCTAACGTAAAACTGCTTGTGTAGCAAAGTGTGACAATTCCTGCACGGTTGCACGCCTCGCCTTTTATAAACACAGGGGTTTTGAAATCCCACGAGCAATAGGAAAGCTTTTCGGGACTGAGTTGGTAGTCAACATTGAGAACTTTGCCCTCAACATCAAACAGTTCTTTAAGCTTAAGGATTAAAACATCTCCGTTCATATTAATTGCCACCTCCGATTTTTTGACGCTTATAAGCAAGCTACAAACAAATGACACTTGCCCACATATAATTATAACCTTTTTTGGGGCAAATGTCAAGAGTTTTTATAAAATTTTGTGCAAAGTTATGCAAAATATTAAATTAGTCAGCGAATTTCTTTACACTTTCGGGGAGTTCTTCCAAATCTGCCGAAACGGTGAATACGATATTGCAATTTTCTGAAATTTTTTCAATCTTTGCAAGAATATCGCCAAACTTTTCATAGTCACGTCCGCCGATTTTGAAAATGCCGTCAACATAAATATGTGTAAGGTCATAGTTGCTTGCCAATGCTCCAGCAATTAAACCATAGAACTTATCCAAGTTATCAATCATGTACTCATCAGCGTCAATAAGACGAACCTTGTGAGGAATTTCGGTTGTAAGTTGCATGGATTTTTCAATGCAAACAATATGATTTTCAGCGTTTTCAGTAGCTGCCTTAATCTGTTCAACCAAAATTTTGGTTTTACCTGTTCCCTTTTTTCCTGTAATTAACTTAATCATAAATTTTCTCCATTTCCGCCGTTTTCACGGCTTTTTTTATTTCATGGCGACATAGCAAGCCTGCCTGCCGCCATAATATATCTACTTTAATTTTGCCATAAGCTCGGCTGTCATATCTTCATAACCCGGTTTGCCAAGAAGTGCAAACATATTCTTCTTGTAAGATTCAACACCCGGTTGATTGAATGGGTTGACACCAAGCATATAACCGCTTATTGCACAAGCTTTTTCAAAGAAATAGATAAGTTCACCGATATTATATTCATCAATTTTATCCATTTCAATAACAATCTGAGGAACGCCACCCTCGGTGTGTGCAAGAAGTGTTCCCTGCATTGCACGTTTGTTGACAATGCTCATATTTTGGTTTGCAAGGAAGTTAAGACCATCATTATTTTCTTTGTCAATCTCAAGGAAAATATCCTGCTGAGGATTTTTAACGTCAATAACCGTTTCAAACATAACTCTTGAGCCGTCCTGAACAAACTGACCCATTGAATGCAAATCGGTTGAATATACAGCAGATGACGGGAAAATTCCCTTTTTGTCTTTGCCTTCACTTTCACCAAACAATTGCTTAAACCATTCGTTAATCATGGTCATTGTGGGTTCATAAGAAATAAGCATTTCAATAGACTTGCCCTTGTTATACATAATATTTCTAAGGCTTGCATATTTATGACAATCGCTTTCCACACCGACATATTTTTTGCTTGCGTCAGCAGCACCCTGCATAAGAGCATCAATATCACAGCCCGCAACAGCAATCGGGAGAAGTCCCACAGCGGTAAGAACCGAAAATCTTCCGCCCACATCGTCGGGAACAACAAAGGTTTCGTAGCCCTCCTTGTCCGCTTCTTGTTTAAGAACGCCTACTTTGCGGTCGGTGGTAGCGAAAATTCTTTCCTTTGCACCCTCCTTGCCATACTTGTCCTCCAAAAGCTTTTTAAAAATTCTGAATGCCACAGCAGGCTCGGTGGTAGTACCAGACTTTGAAATAACATTAACGCAAATATCCTTGTTTTTGCAAATCTCAAGAACCTGAGAAAGATAGGTTGGACTTATGCTATTGCCAACAAAATAAATATCCGGGGTATCTTTAGGAAGATTATTATAAAGAGAGGATTTAACCGCCTCAATAACCGCCCTTGCTCCAAGATAAGAACCGCCTATGCCAATAACAATAAGCACCTGAGAGGTTTCTTTAATCTTTTGTGCAGCCTTTTTAATGCGGGCAAATTCTTCTTTATCATAGTTGGTGGGAAGATTAACCCAACCCAAAAAATCATTGCCCAGACCGCTTTTTGAGGAAAGAACCTCATCAGCAGCTTTGCACAAAGGTTTCATACCTTCAAATTCATGTGCAGATACAAAGTTTTCAAGATACTCAGTGTTAAGTTTTAATGCCATAATAAAAACTCCTTTCACGGCAGGTAGCAAAAAAGTGAAATATAATACTAAATATGTTTTGCTACAATTATATTATACAATATTTATTTGAATTTTTCAAGTGTTTTGCAGTTTTTTTTAAATTTGAATTTTTTTTCGTTAAAATCTCCCAAATATTTTTAAAATATTTATATATTTTATACAATAATTATATCACCAAATTTTCACTTTGTGATTATTGCACAAATAATTAAATTATTTTTCTGTAAATAAAAGCAATTAATTATAATTTTTAAGAAATCATTGCAAAAAACATTCGTTTAAATCCAATAAAAAAATTCATCTTTTCCACTGCCCTGCAAGCATTCAGCGACACTCTGCACACCTCCTTATCCTCAAAGAAAAATACTATTTCTCCAAGTTTTTGTCCTTTAAGCACGGGGGCTTGTGCCTTTTCAGTTTTGGTTATCTTATAATCCGCTCCGGAAGATTTGCCCTTTGGAATTAAAATTGTCATTTTTCCGCTTATGGCAATTCCAACCGTTTGGTTTACGCCATTTTCTACTACAATACTTTCAAAAGCCTCATCGGGAATTTCGGGGGTGTATATTTCAAAACCACTGAATATGCTGTCAAGCAAATTTTCACTTTGTTCAAGTGCCGTATCCAAATCCTGCTTGCCAAGCACAACACTAACCGCCGTCATATCGCCACGCTTTGCCACATTAACCGCACAGCCTCCGCTATTGTCCCCTGCACAGGTTTTAACCCCCAGTAAGCCGTTATAATATCGCACAAGTCGGTCGGTATTGACCAGTTGGGTTTGCCCCGCCCTTACATCAGTAAGCCATGTGCAGGCACAATCTGTCAAAGTCTTATGTTTTACAAATTCTTCCGCAATTATAGATAAATCATAGGCGGACGAAACATTTTCGGGGGAATTTCCCGTGCAGTCTTTAAAGCTTGTATTTTTCATTCCAAGTTGCTCCGCTCTTTGGTTCATAAGTTCAACAAACTTTTGTTCGCTTCCCGATATTGCCTCGGCAAGGGCAACGGCGGCATCATTGGCGTTGGAAACGGTTATTGCAAAAAATAATTCTCTTATTGAAACCTGCTCGCCGACATTAAGCCAGATTTGTGTTCCCGTTTGGGAATTTGCATTTTTGGAAACGCTAACCCTACCATCTATATCCATATTTTTCTTTTCAAGCTGTTCAAAAGCACAAACCGCTGTCATTATTTTGGTAAGATGTCCTATTTTAAGCGGTTGATTTTCATTTTCACCGCCTATAACAGTATCTGTGGAAATTTCACGGCAGATACAAGCAGTTTGCCTTTCTTGTCTTTCCTGCTCGGCAAAAGCTATAAATCTATTAAATTCAAAGGTCGAAAATATAAATATTGCCGACAGAATGAACGCAAAAATTCTCATATAAAAATCCCTCCTCATAAAATATTATGAAAAGGGATTTAAATTTATGCGGACTTGCTTATATTACAAGAAGTATTTAACGCCACTTTCAAAGATTTTCTGGTCTTTTTCGCCAGGAACATTCTTGCAAATATCTTCGCCCTTACGCTCACTATGACCCATTTTACCAAAAATTCTGCCATCTGGGGAAGTGATACCCTCAATAGCATCAACAGAAGTGTTCGGGTTGCAGTCAATATCAAGGGTTGGTTTACCATCAAAATCAACATACTGTGTAGCAATTTGACCGTTTGCCGCAAGTTGTTCAAGCATTTCAGGAGATGCAACAAATCTTCCTTCACCGTGAGAAATAGCAACCGAATGAATATCGCCAACATTTACCCCAGCAAGCCAAGGCGACTTGTTGGAAGAAATTCTTGTGTTCACCATTTTGGACTGGTGACGATTGATTGTATTAAATGTAAGTGTAGGCGACTGGTCGGTAAGTTCGCAGATTTCGCCATAAGGCACAAGACCAAGCTTTATAAGTGCCTGGAAACCATTGCAGATACCAAGCATTAAACCGTCACGATTTTTAATAAGGTCATGAATAGCGTCCTTAAGACGTGGATTTCTGAAAAATGCTGTGATAAACTTACCACTTCCGTCTGGTTCGTCACCACCACTAAAACCACCGGGGAGCATTACAATTTGACTGTTGCGGATATGTTTTTCAACCGCAAGAACCGATTGTTCAATCATCTTTTCATTAAGGTTCTTGATAACAAATGTTTCGGCAATAGCACCTGCCTTTTCAAAGGCTCTTGCTGTGTCGTATTCGCAGTTTGTGCCGGGGAATACAGGAATAAGTACTCTCGGCTTTGCAATTTTAATTGCAGGGCTGGGATAAGCAGAAACATTGAAATTATATTCTTTACAAGGCTTGCTTGTGAGTGTTTCGTCAACCGTTGCAGGATAAACGCTTTCCAACTTTCCTGCCCAAAGTTCTTCAAGGCGATTGAGCGAAACGGTATAATTTGCCGTAACAATATTATATTCGTCTGTAACCTCGCCGATTACATAGCCATTATAATCAATATCATCTGTAACTTCAAGCAGGAAACCGCCATAGCAGGGGCGGAACAAATCCTGTGCCGACAGGTTAGCAGTAAATTTGAAACCAAGCTTGTTACCAAAACACATTTTAGCGATACCCTCGGAAATACCACCAAATCCAATAGTCCAAGAAGAAACAACCTTACGCTGATTAATAAGTTCTTCGACCTTTTCAAAAACAGTCTTAACGCTTTCAAAATCGGGGAGCTTGTTTTCGTCATAAGCAGGGCGAATAAATATAACCTTGTTTCCTGCCTTTTTAAATTCGGTGGAAACAACCTTTTCGGATTCTGTTACAGAAACAGCAAAGGAACAAAGGGTTGGAGGAACATCAATATTTTCAAAAGTTCCCGACATGGAGTCTTTACCGCCAATAGATGCAATAC
>CANRLN010000051.1 GCA_947631445.1 uncultured Clostridia bacterium | reverse complement strand
TCCTACTGGACACCTGTTATGGAACTGATAGGCTGCTCACATAAGCCGCATGATACCCGTCATACTTGTATTTCGATGATGACTGAGAAAGAGGTATCGCCTACATTGATAAAGAAGATTGTCGGTCATTCAGGTGCAATGTCGCTGACCGAGAGGGTCTATACACACGTTAATGTGCAGGAACTGTTGGAGGCTATCAACAGGATATAATAATATACATTATTGCAAATTAGACAAAAATATAATGTAATATGAAAGGATAAAGGTGGCATTTATGAATAACTATCAATTATCGCTTTTTGATGATACAGCAAATGATGTGATACAAACAGTTCCTGTTAGCATTATACCCATAGATAGAAAACTTAGAGTAATATCTCTGTTCAGTGGATGTGGTGGTATGGATCTCGGATTCCGTGGGGATTTTGATATTCGTGGAAAGCACTATTCAAGAAATCCTTATGATATAGTCTTTGCAAATGACATAATTAAAAAAGCCTGTGATACATATACGCAAAACTTCGAGCATGAAGCTTATTGCGGAGATGTAAGAGAACTTGACTATTCTATTCTTCCTGATGCTGATATTGTTATAGGCGGTTTCCCTTGTCAGGATTTCAGTCTTGCAGGAAAAAGAAAAGGTTTGAATGCAGACCGGGGAAGACTGTATCTGGAAATGAGGAAAGTGATTGAGCATTGTAATCCCATGGCTTTCATTGCAGAGAATGTTGATGGTATCCGCAGAAGTAATGCAGGCGAAGATAATTCAGCTTTAGACGTGATACTCGATGATTTCAGGGCACTTGGTTACACAGTTGTCTATAAAGCATTAAACGCCGCTGACTTTGGTGTTCCTCAGAACCGTGTACGTATTATTATTTCGGGTATTAGAAATGATCTTTGCAAAGCAATGAAATATCCTGCTGAAACAAATGGAGATAACGCTGATGCTCCTTGGGTGACCGCAAAAGATGCAATAGATGATCTATGGGATAAATTAGATAAAACACCTATCAAAAATCACACGTCCAGGGATTATTCCAAGGCAAAGTTTTATCCTGGTAAATCAATGCAAGGCAATTGTCAGATAAAAGCAGACCGTCCTTCTCCGACTATTAGGTCTGAGCATCATGGTAATATAGAAGGACATTACAGAACGACAGACCCTATGCACCCTAATGATATGACTGCTTGGCGGAGACTCAGTGTTCGGGAGTGTGCAAGATTACAGACATTTCCCGATGACTTTGAATTTCCTGTTTCTTCCTCTGATGCTTATAAACAGATAGGAAATGCTGTGCCGCCTGTCATGGCTTGGCATATTGCAAGAGCCTTATATATTTCTTTATTCACATAACAGCAAAGCCGAGATCGTTTGACCTCGGCTTTTATTCATTTAATGTTCTTTTTGAGTAATGCTCTGTATTCTTCTTTTTCTTTGTCTGACATAGCATCATATTGTTCTAAGAACTGCAAAACGAACTTTCTGAGATTATTGTTGAACCATGGCTCCCCGTTATGATGACTTCTATTAAACACTATCTCAGTCCAACGTTTTGCAAGTACACCTTGCCAGTCTGTAAGCAGTTCGTGTTTTTCTGGTTCATCACCAATCGATTTGTATGCAAGCGATTTGCCCTCTACTTTTCTGCATCTGCTATTCCATTTGCGAAGCTCACTAAATGAAACTTGTGGTCTTGGACTTCTATCCGGAAACTGCATTTTTGAATTGATCGCATAGAAATACTGACCTGTTGTGACTTCAACCGTATTGCTTGTATGTTTAATAAAAATCACCCATTCTTCAGGTGTGATCTGCTGAACGCTTGAACCGGGGATAGAATCATTCTTTGTTGACTTTAATTCAATTGTTACATATTCAGGCTTGCCGTTTTGAAGTATTACAAGGCACATATCAGGCTCGGTAAATACTGCGTTTTCCTTTTTAAGGATATTTTTCAGTTCATTGGATATAGGTGGAAGAATGACGCTGTTTATCACAGTATTGGTGACGATTGATAAAACAGGATAACTCTCACTATTAATGGTCACAGAATCAATGCCTTTTAATCTTGACAAGCAATTACAATGCAGTTCAATAGCAGATTTAAGAAACTCTTTGAGCGGTCTGTCAGTGTTTGCTTCATCAGACTGAAAAGAAATTTTTAAAAGTTCCTGTTTATGTTCATTAAGCCAGATTTCAAGCTCATACATATATAAACGCATAAACAATTGAAGATTATTCATAGAAATACACCTCACTTATACAAATAAGGCACTCACCGCAAGGGCAAATGCCTTATAATCTTGTTAGTTACCCGTTGGTTACGTGTTAGTTACCGTCCGAATTTCACCCGATTTCAGAGAAACCCAAAACGGCAAAAGCACCGAAAACACGTAGTTTTCGCCAATACAGACAAGTAATTTCTTATCTCTTTGAGAACTGTGGAGCACGGCGAGCTGCCTTCAAACCGTACTTCTTTCTTTCCTTCATTCTTGGGTCACGAGTTAGGAATCCAGCCTTTTTAAGAACTGGTCTTACGTCATCACCTGTCTGGAGCAATGCCCTGGAAAGACCGTGACGGATAGCACCAGCCTGACCTGTAACACCGCCACCTGCAACTGTGCAAACAATATCGTACTTTTCAGCAACATCAAGAATGTTGAGTGGCTGACGAACGATAAGCTTAAGTGTTTCAAGACCAAAATAGTCGTCAATATCTCTATTGTTAATTGTAATTTTGCCTGTTCCTTCATATACACGAACTCTTGCTACGGAGCTCTTTCTTCTGCCTGTGCCGTAAAAATATGGCTTTTTGCTTTCGTACATCTGAAAAATCCTCCTTTAATTAAAGTTCATACTTTTCAGGTTTCTGAGCAGCATTGTTATGCTCTTCACCCTTGTATACTCTCAAACGTGTTGCAGCTTTTCTTCCCAAAGTGTTGTTAGGAAGCATACCTTCAACTGCAATTGTCATAGCCTTGTCGCTCTTTTCGGACATAAGCTTGGAATACTGAACTTCCTTAAGTCCGCCAATCCAGCCTGTGTGCCATCTGTAGAACTTCTGTTCCAATTTTTTACCGGTTAAAATAGCTTTGTCGCTGTTGATGATAATAACATGGTCACCACAATCAGCATGAGGTGCGTATGTTGGCTTGTGCTTACCACGAAGAATGTGAGCTGCTTTAGCGGCAACACGACCTAAAGGCTGACCCTGAGCGTCGATGATATACCACTTACGTTCAATCTCATTTGCTTTTGGCATATAAGTTGACATATAAATTCCTCCATTTTTAAAATTTTGATTTTTAAATTCGCCACAATCGGGCAATAGTTTTCACAACAGTATTTATTATACTCCAAAAAAAAGCATTTGTCAACGCTAAATTTGCGTGAATTTAAAAATATATTCCCGTTGCTCTTAAAATCTCTTTAAAATACTCCCATTCTCTTTAAATCTCAATTTTCATTTCATTTTTTGAATTTTGTAGGCTTTAACAATTTTTTGGGGGAATTATATGAATATTTATTGAAAACATAAGTTGACAAATTATAATAAATATGATATAATCAAATAAAACATAATGCTTAGGAGGAAAAACAATGGAAAATTTAAAAGAAGTTTTTGCTGTTTATAACAAACAAACCATTAGGGTTTATCAGGCGTATAATTCAATAATAGCTAAAGAGGCAGTTTCCCTGCAAACCTTTGGAAAAAGTTTTAGCCTTAACCGTATGACATGGATAAAGCCCTCTTTTTTGTGGATGATGTATCGCTCCGGTTGGGCGACAAAGAAAAATCAAGAGTGTATTTTAGCAATTGATGTATACAGAGAAAAATTTGATGAGATACTTAAAAAAGCTGTTTTGACCTCTCCCGATTCTAAGCATTGTAGTGGTTCGCAATGGGAGGAGGAATTTAGTAAAGCCACCTGCTATTGTCAATGGGACCCCGAACGAAATATAAACGGTAATCCTATAAATCGCAGGGCAATTCAGCTTGGAATAAAGGGCGATATTCTCAAGGATTTTGTAAATTCTGGAATATGCAAAATAGAGGATATAACCCCATTTGTAAAAAAATGCAATGAACAAAGAAAAAATGGAAAGCTTAAAATTCAAAGCCTACCACAAGAAAAATTATATCCTGTTACAGATTTAAATATCCGAAACCGACTTGGTATGTAAAACAAAAATTCCCCCGCTTATGACAGGGGAGTTTTTATGTTTATAATTAAGAATTAGCTAATGTAGCCTTGTCAGTTTGGGCTTTTTCTCTGCAAAATGCAAATGCAAAGATACGTCTTACAACAGGTTGAATAAAGAAAACTTGTGATAAAAGTGCAAAGGGGAAATTGTGGCAAACAAGCTGTATCCAGTTGGCAAGCAGTGTAAGCAGATTAAAGCCATTATAGTAGGGATAGTAAGCAATTGAAGCAATAAGACTCATAAGCGGACACATTACAAAAGCGGTGGAACAAATAATTGCAAGTTCAAAAAGTGTGGGGTGGGAATTTTGTGGCGGAAATGCCTTTGAAGCAAGTTTAAAAGCTGTTGGAGAACCAATAAATATTGAAAGAACAAGAGCAAAAGCAACCTCAATCAGCATCATGACCGGAAGTGGCAGGATATGACCAAACATATAAATTCCTCCCTGTTTGTCAATGGCAGAGAGAACACTGGTTGCATTGTTTGCCTGCATAAGCGTTTCGCCCTCTATAACATAAAGGCTATAAAAAACAAATGCACATACTGTTATTATAACAGTAACAAATGAATAGAAAAATTTCTGAAATGGTGTTTTTGGCATAAAAAAATCCTCCTAAAAAATAACAACAAAAAAACGCATTACTTATATAAAAAAGTATGTTTGTGTTCCGTAATCAGATTTACATACTTTATTAAAGTAATACGTGTGTCGTTGCTAATCATTAATAATATTAAATTGTTCAGCTTAAGCTATAAATAATTATAACACAATTTCAAAAAAAATATTTGAATATTTTATTAATTTTTTGAAAACAATTACCATACTTTATAATGCTTTGCAACCAAAAGTTGCCCTTAAACAGGCTAAAATATACTCTTTTAGTTTAGTTTTTGAAAACGGATAAATATCTCTACGTTGGGACGAATTGCACATTTTTTAATATTTGTTTTGTGGATATTGCATAATTTATTTTTGAAAAAAATTCTAAATTGACTAATAGTAACGATTTTTTTAAAAAAACATATAAATTTCTTGACTTATAGCGGTCTTATATGATATAATTTATTATGGAATATGAAATACTCGTTCCTTTTTATCCTATTGATTGTAGGAACTATAAGTTGAAAAACAAATAAAAAAATTGTAATTGTATATGGAGGTAACAATTATGTTAAAGAAAACTCTTTCGGCAGCAGTTGCCGTAACCCTTACATTTTCTGGAGCAGCATCACTCGCTCAGACCGGCATTTCACAAAGCAGCATTTTGAATGCCGTTTCTGCTTCTGCCGAAGAATATAAAACTAACCTTGTATCAGACTTTACCACACTTGATGCAAATAATGGCGAAAACGTTCAATATAAGGTTGAACAGGTTGAAAACCTTAGCGGTGAATTTAAATACTATCTTATTTCTTTTGAGCTTATCGACAATTCTAAGGGTAGGACTGGTGCTATAAAGCGTTTTGAACTCCCCGAACTTGAAGGTGTGGACACAACCAAAGCTTTCCATATTAACTTTGGAGATGGCATTACAGAAATTAAAGCAGGTGCTTTTCAGGCAAGCGAAGATACAAGCGATTTTAGAACACATATCAAAGAAATTACTCTTCCTTCCACCCTCGAAACCCTTGGCGATGACGCTTTTTCTGGTTGCTATGAACTTCATGATATAAAAAATGTTCCTACAACAATCAAAAAATTTGGTAAAAATGTTTTTAAGGGTACAGACTATCTTAATACAACCGAAGATTCAATTCACGGCGTTGTATATGTAGGAAGATATGCTGTTCAGTTTGACGGAAAAACAGCTGAAGGAAGCTCTATTTCTTTCAGAACCGATACAATCGGTATTGCTGACGAAGCATTTATCGGCAAGGAAGTAACAGAAAGAGATGGAAGTGGCGCTGCATCTGAATTTGGCGATGCAACAGAATTCGGCAAAAAAATTCAGTCGGTTGTACTTCCTGATAACCTTGAATATATCGGTGAAAGTGCTTTCAGAGAAAGCGATAGCCTTAAATCGGTTCAGCTTCCTGCAAGACTTCACAAGTTCGGCAACTATGCTTTTTATAACGACTCTAAGCTTGAACTTACTGCAGAACAGCTTGCAAACTTCCCATCTAACATTTCTGAATTTGGTAAGGAAGTTTTCAATGGCACAGTATGGTATAAGCAACAACAGGAATCCTCCATTATTCAGATTGGCGGATATATCTATGGCTACAAGGGTGACAAAGCAAATAGGGACGATTTTGCCACAGTTTACGGCAAAGAACGTACAGTAGACCTTAACACTATTGATAGTTCTATTCCTGTTATTGGTATTGTTGATTATGCTTTGGCTGGTCTTGATATTCGTGGCGTTGTTCTTCCTGAAACCCTTAAATATATTGGACAATTTGCTTTTGCAGAAGCTCCTGAATCAAAGGCTGGTCTTATAAGTGTCAATATTCCAAACAGCGTTGAAACTATTGGAGCGTGTGCTTTCTATGGTTGTAATCTCCAGCCGGGCGACAATTTAAAATTTGGAAACGACACTTCCGCTGCTGAATCTTCTTTAAAGTCAATCGGTTATGCTTCTTTTGATGAAACTCCTTGGATGACCGATGCAAAGCAACAGGCTGAAAAGAACAAGGCTTCTGTTATCTATCTTGGAAACTATCTTTTTGCTTATGCTCCAACCAAAGATAAAATTGATAACGGCAAAATTTCTTTTAACAACGGCATGATTGGTATTGCTGATGGTGCTTTTGATGGTCATGTAGAACTTAAAGAGGTTACATTCCCTAAATCCATTAAGTTTATTGGTGATAATGCTTTTTATTGCACTTCCATTAAAGAAGTCGACCTTTCCGCAACAGACATTAGCACTATTGGAAGTCAGGCTTTTGCATCTAATTATAACCTTAACAATGTAAATGTTCCTGGAACACTTACTGATATTGCCGATGATGCTTTCAGAAGCACAGGTCTTTATGATAAGTATAAAAATAATGAATATATTCTCCTTGGAGAGGGTAGCCAAAAGGTTCTTTACAAATGGAAGAGAAAAGGCGATAAGGTTACAGAGGACAACGCTATTATTCCTAAGGGAATTACAGCAATTGCAAACGGTGCTTTTGCAAATTACAGCAAACTTGTTTCGGTGAACATTCCGGATTCTGTAACAAATATTGGTAATAGCGTATTTGATAGTGCTTTGAACCTCAAGGAAATTGACCTTAAGAACGTTACTTCGATTGGCGATAGTGCTTTCAAAAATTCCGCTATTGAAAAAATTAAGATGGATAAGGTAACTTCTATTGGTGTTGATGCTTTTGCAAACAGTCAGATTAAGAGTATTGCTATTCCTGAAGGCGTTGAATCTATTGGTGAATGGGCATTTGCAAACGCAACCGCTCTTGAAGAGGTTACTTTCCCCAAAACCCTTAAGTCGATTGGCAACTATGCTTTTTATAATGATATTGGTCTTAATGACAAGACTATTATCATTCCTGAGGGTGTTCATTTTAATAAAGAATTGGCTTTTGCTAACATTCCTAATGTTAATATCAAAAATGATAATGTTGATATTGAAATTACAAGTATGCGTGGCGACCTTGACGGCGACAAGGCAATAACAACTAACGATGCTCTCTTGGTTCTTAAACACGTTGTAGGAATTGAAAAGATTGCAGATGATAAGCTTAATTCTAATTGTGCCGATGTCAATGGCGACAGCAAAATTGATACTGGTGATGCACTTGCAATTCTTAAGCACGTTGTAGGAATTGAACAAATTGTTCAGCCTGCTGACGAAAACAAGGATTCTTCCAGCAAGGCAAAATAAAGTAAAATAAAATAGTTTTATTCCCCCCGCTTGTGGCGAGGGGAATAATTATATTATTTAAGTTCAATTGATTTTATCCCTTTAATTTTATGTAATTTTCGGATAAGTGAAATTTGTTTGGAATTTTCTCCTGCCGAAAGAGTTGCATTAAATATAGAAAGTTCATCTGTACAAACCGCTCTATGGCTTGTTACAGAAAAATTTGCATCGGATATTATTCTTGAAATTTCACTTACAAGTCCTGTTCGGTCAAGGCAGACTATTTTTATTGAGAAATCATTCATTAAATCACCTCATTTTAATTGTGTTGACACTATTTAGTATATGTGCCACTTAGAAAATTTATGATAATAAAAAATAAAATTACATTAAAGGAGATAATTATATGGAATTTTCAAATAGACAGATTGAAAGATATTCAAGACATCTTGTTTTAAAAGAGATTGGAATTGAGGGACAAAAAAAATTGCTGGGTTCAAGCGTGCTTGTGATTGGTGCTGGCGGGCTTGGTTCGCCTGTTTTGATGTATCTTGCATCAGCGGGTGTAGGCACAATAGGAATTGCTGATGCCGACGAGGTCGACCTTTCCAATCTTCAAAGGCAGATTATTCATTCTACAAAAGATATTGGCAAACCTAAAGTTCAGTCGGCTAAAGAAACTATAAATGTAATGAACCCAGATATTACAGTGAATACATATCAGGATTTTATAACCAAAAATAATATTTTGGAAATTATTAAAAATTATGATTTTATTATTGATGCAACGGATAATTTTCTTGCAAAGTTTTTAATTAATGATGCTTGCGTTATAGCAAAAAAGCCTTTCTGCCATGCAGGTGTTATAAGATTTCAAGGTCAGCTTATGACCTATGTTCCAAGCAAGTCCCCTTGTTATAGGTGCGTGTTTAAAAATCCACCTCCAGAGGACGTCGTTCCAAACAGCAAGCAGGTTGGCATTATTGGTGCAACCCCCGGAGTTATCGGAAGCTTGCAAGCAATGGAAGCAATAAAATATATTCTTGGCGTTGGAGAGCTTTTAACGGGGTATCTTTTAACCTGTAATATGCTTACAATGGAGTTTAGAAAGATTAAACTTCCTCATACACACGATTGTGCGGTTTGTGGAGATAATCCAACAATAACGACGCTTGTTGATTAGGAATAATTATTACAGTCTGTAGAATTTTTCTGCAGGCTGTTTTTTTGCAATGTGCAAAATATATATAATAATTCCTATTTGCTTAGTAGGATTAGTGTAAAGCATAGAAATAATTTTTAATTTTTATAAATTCTATTGACAAAGTAGGAATTTGGTGCTATAATCTAATCATGGTAATCATATAGGGATTTATGAAATAATATTTTACAGAAAGGTGATTTTATCATGGCTTGTTTTATCGTTCCTGCCGCACAGGCAGCAGTTACCACAGTTGTAACAAAAATTATATCAATCAAAGAAAATAAAGAGGACACCAAAACCGGAAAAATTAAACTTTCCAAAAAGCTTAAATGTCTTTCAAATCTTTTATGGGGTGGTTCGGCAATGCTTGCTTTTGAACACCTTTGGCATGGAGAAATTCAACCGTTCTATCCGTTCTTAACATCAGCGACCGACCCAGAATCCGCAAGAATTATGCTGGACGAAATGGCAACCAATGGAGTTGGAATGTCGGTGTTTGTAACCGCTGTTTGGGCGGTTGGTGTGCTTGTTTCAAATGCTTTTTCCAAAAAAGCAGAAGCACAGAAAATTGAAAATGTTGAAAATATAATAGAGGTGGAAAAATAATGACCTTGTTAATAACAATTTTCGCAGGGGTAATTGCTACCGTCTGTTGGTATAAAGACACGGAAAATAAATATAAATTATCCACCCTGTTGTATCTTTATTGGGGAGCGTCCATGATGTGGACGGTGGATAGCATTTGTGAATATTTTAGCGATACCACGGCTATTTTTAATCCCAGTGGTGCAGAACTTATAAATGATGGATTTTTGGGACTTTCGGCGGTGGCTTTTGGTCTTGTAATTTGGCTTATAAGATTTATTTTAAGCGACCCCAGCGGAAGAATAAAAAAATTAGTATCAAGAAAATAAAGCGAGGAATTTTTTATGAGCAATCATCAACATAACCACGAACATAATCATACACATAATCATTCAAAAAGCGACCTTTCGCATATTCATTCTCACAGGGCATTAATCGGTTTTGACCAGCATGGTATACCAACCGTTGTTGCAAAAGCTGACCACAATGCCGATGACGACCCGCAGGCTTTCACAAGGGATTATATGAATGCGGTTGCAGAATATAGAAAAACTTTTCCATCAAAAAAAGATGTTATTGAAAAAACTCCCGACCCTGCTGTTCGTGAAATGCTCCTTAGAGCGGAACAGCTTGGAATATATACAACCTTTGATAGATTTGACAAACAAAAACCGCAATGTAATTTTGGTCTTGCTGGAGTCTGTTGTAAGATTTGTAACATGGGTCCTTGCCGAATTACTCCAAAATCTCCAAAGGGTGTGTGTGGTGCGGACGCTGATTTGATTGTTGCAAGAAATCTTCTCCGTTCGGCGGCGGCAGGTGTTGCTCAACATGGTATGCACGCAAGAGAGGTTATACTTGCCTTAAAATGGGCAGCAGAGGGAAAACTTGATGTGCCTATAATGGGCAAACAAAAAATCAAAGATACAGCGGCTGCTTTTGGAATTAAAACTAAAAATCGTCCACTTAATAAAATTGCCTCCGACCTTGCAGATGTGCTTCTTGACGACCTTTCAAGAACCGTTCCGGACGAATATCAAACAATAAAGGCCCTTGCCCCTGCTGAACGTCAGCAGGTTTGGAAAGACCTTGACATTCTGCCGATTAGTGCTTATCATGAGGTGTTTGAGGCTTATCACAAAACAGGTTGTGCCACCGACGGCGATTGGAAAAGCATTATGCAACAGTTTTTAAGATGTGGTCTTGCTTTTACTTTTTCTGGAGTTGTGGGAGCATCAGTTGCAACAGATGCACTCTTTGGAGTTGGCGACAGGGTAACTGCTAAGGTTAATATTGGTGCTTTGAAAAAAGGCTATGTAAATATTGCCGTTCATGGTCACCTGCCATTGCTTGTAAGCCAGATTGTAAAGACTGGACAGCAGGAAAAATTTATTGAACTTGCAAAATCAAAAGGTGCAAAGGGTATTCAATTCTATGGTATCTGTTGTTCGGGACTTTCCGCTATGTATCGTTATGATGGTGTTATTCCTCTTTCAAATGCTGTTTCTGCCGAACTTGTTTTGGGAACGGGTGCTTTGGATTTGTGGGTTGCGGACGTTCAGGACGTTTTCCCGTCAATTATGGAGGTTGCAAAGTGTTTTAAAACAACCGTTGTAACCACCAGCGAATCTGCAAGACTTCCGGGAGCAGAAAGATTTGAATATGACCACCACCATTCAAATATTGAGCAGACAAAAGAACTTGCTGAAAAGATAGTACTTCGTGCAATTGAAAGCTTTGAGGCAAGAAAAGGAATACCCGTTTACATACCGCCTTATGAAACAGATGCCGAGGTTGGATTTTCGGTTGAATATGTCTGTAAGCGTTTTGGTAGCATGAAACCGCTTGCGGAAGCTTTAAAGAGTGGAAAAATTCTTGGTATTGTGAACATGGTTGGTTGCAACAACCCCAAAGTGCTTTATGAAAAGGCAATTGTGGACGTTGCAAAAACACTTATTGAAAATAATGTGCTTATTTTATCCAACGGCTGTGCTTCTTTCCCACTTATGAAACTTGGCTATTGTGCTAAAGATGCTTATAACATGGCAGGCGACAGCTTGAAAGAATTTTTACAACCTGACCTGCCCCCAGTATGGCACGTTGGCGAATGTATCGACAACACACGTTCTTCAGGAATATTCGGTGGAATAGCAGGGGAGCTTGGCAACAAAATATATGAACTTCCTTTTGCTTTTTCCTCTCCCGAATGGGGCAACGAAAAGGGAATTGATGCCGCACTTGGTTTTAGACTTATGGGTATTAATTCTTATCATTGTGTTGAGGCTCAAATTTATGGTTCAAAGAATGTAATTGAATTTTTGAAATATGGCACAAAAGAATTTTTAGGCTCTACCATGAATGTTGACACCGACCCCGTTTCCCTTGCCCACAAGATAATTGACGATATGAAAGAAAAAAGAAAACAACTCGGTTGGGATTAAGTTTTAATAATTGTGTGTGTTTCCTCGCTTATGGCGGGGAAACACATAAGATTTTTGTACGGATTTTATAATTTATGAAAGGATAGATGCAATATGAGAAATATATTTAAAATAATATCTGCTTTTGCTTTAACTGGAACGCTTGTGTTTTCACTTGCCTCCTGTGCCACAAAAGGCAATGCAACCGTTAATTCAAATAGTGAAAATACGGTTAAAATTGCTTATCTTCCAATAACCCACTCTTTGGCGGTTTTGGAGGAAGCAGAAGAATTGCAACAAAAGGACGGTCTTAAGGTGGAACTTGTAAAATACGGTTCTTGGCCTGAACTGCTTGACGCTCTTAACACTGGCAAGGTGGACGGTGCGGAGGTTCTTATTGAACTTGCAATGAAATCAAAGCAGGAGGGAATTGGAATAAAGGCGGTTGCTCTTGGACACAAGGACGGAAATGTTATTGTCACAAGCAAGGATATTAAGTCTGCCAGCGACCTAAAGGGCAAAACAATTGCAATTCCTCACCGCCAGTCCTCACACAACATTCTTGTAAATGAGGCACTTGAAAAAAATGGTCTTACAATTGATGATGTAAATATTACTGAGCTTGCTCCAACCGAAATGCCTTCAGCGTTGGCAGGTGGTCAAATTGACGCTTATTGCGTTGCCGAACCCTTTGGGGCAAAGGCTGTTTCAATAGATGCGGGACAGGTACTTTACACTTCCGAGGAACTTTGGGAGGATTCGCTCTGCTGTGGGTTGGTTTTGACCGATAAATTTATTGATAACAATAAAGACTTGGCAAAAGAATTTGTGGAAGATTATAAAACGGCGGGCGAAAATCTTACAGAGGAAAAAGCAAAAGAGGTAGCCAAGAAATATCTTAATGCTGATG
>CANRLN010000050.1 GCA_947631445.1 uncultured Clostridia bacterium | reverse complement strand
CAACTCGTCATACTTCTCACGCCAATCAAGGTCGATTTTCATCATAGCTTGACGCATATCCTCAACCTCTTTTGTGTTGTCGGTAACTGCGACATCAATCGGACGATTTTCAAGCTCCTCAATTTGTTTTTCAAGGTCTGCGACCGTTTCTTTGTGTTTCTGCTTGTCCTCTTCAAGTTTTGTGTTCTGCTGTTTAAGTTGTTCAATTTTTGCCTTAAGTTCTTTAACGGTCGTGTACTCAAGGTCGACAGTTTGGGCGATTTCTTCCCTTTGGGGTTGGTCAAGACTTGAGAGAAGTAACAATTTTTCTTTGCCAATTTGTTCAGTTGACTGAACAAAATTTATAGGGAGTTTCTCAATAATTGTTATGTAATTATATACACTTGTACGCTTTATGCCCGTTTCACTTTCGCAATAGTCGCCAAAAGTCTTGTATCCCAGCGACAAATACAATTTTTCGTCCCTCATCTGCTTAAAGCCTATTGCCATATCATATAAATTTTGTTGTGCCATTTTTGCAGAATTAATAATTTGTGCATTGAGTGCTGACGCTTTAGCAAAATCAATTGGAATTTGGGTTGTAAGTTCGTTATTCATTTTCTTTTCTCCTTTATACTATTTAATAATGACATTTGTTTTTTTAACAAGAGTTGCCGTTCCTCCGAAGTCAACACCCGATTTTAAAAGTCTTTTTATTTTTGGTTTATCTGGTTCGATTTTGGACTTGATGCAACAACCAAGACCGTGATCATATGCAAACATTTCAAATTCCATTACGTTCTGCACGTCAACCGCTTCAGATTTACGATAACTAATATTGCACTTTGGTGTAGTCAGCTTTTTTCCGTCTAAAAGATTTAAAAGTGCTTGTTTAAGCTGTTCTACTCTCTTTTCAGCTTTTGCTTGACGTTCTGCAAGTATTGCCTTTTCAAGTTTCAAGCCGTCAACAAGGGCTTGTTCATTTTTCACCCAAAGGGCAATGTTTTCGGCAAGTTCTTGCTTTTCAATTTGCAAACTCAAAAGCTTGTCAAAGTCTATAATTTCTCCTGTTTCAGCGTCAACACAACTTGAAATAGCGTTGTTGACGCTGTAAATTCTATAGTCATACATTTTAATTCCCCCTTAAAATTCTGAAAAACTTTGTTTTGTTATATGCTTGACTGCCTCGATTTTATCATAAATATCCAGGTCGTAATATAACACATTATCAAGATATTGCATCAAGCAATCTTCGCAGAAGTCCTCTGTACCGTCTGTAAACTCGGCATTTTCTTCTCCGCATCTGTCGCAAATTTTAATTTTGACGCTATCCAACCCGCAATTGTGGCAACCATCGGGGCAACCGTTGCATCTATCAACAATTTTAATTGCCATTTTCTTCACCTCCTTTCAAATTAAGTACATCTGCATAGCTTTTTGCAAGGTTTTCATCTGCATAAACAGTTGCAAGCTGTATGCTGTTTGGTCTGTCTTTGTCGCCCTTGTAGCGATAAACTATATAATTTTTGTGAGTGCCATAAATGCTTATAGGCTGTACCTGCCAAGGACTGTATTTAGTCATTGCTTTTGCCCTCGCTTTCAAGCATATCTGCAAGCTTATGTGGGTCATCACAAATATCTTCATAATCCCTAAGCTTGCACAATGCACTGTACAACTCAAGCGGTATTTCTGACCAATTCATAAGCTTGCCACAACTTCTTGCACCCTGCACGCCCCATTCGCCGTTGGTCTTTTTAATAGTAATTCTTTTCATTTTAATTCTCCTTTTCTTCTTGTGGTTTAAAACCAAGCTTTATAAGCTTTGCATAACGCTTTTCGCATTCCTCAATATTGATGCCCCAAACGTCATAGGCAACCTTTGTGTTGATTGTGCGGGGGTAGTAAGTTGGTACGTTCCTTTCAGTCATCACTTTTCTTACCCTGCGTTTCATATTGCCCGCACATGACATAGACACGCTGAAAAGTTCCATAATGTCCTTGCTACTGAGTTCAGATTTCTCATAGTAAAGCCTGATTGCTGTTTTTAAATCGGGTTGTTTCATTGCTATACCTCCTTTTCTGTAAATACAACTGTTTTAAGTAAGTCATCTGTTGTGCATTCAAGCAAAATTGCAAGTCGCTTAAGCATAATTATGTCTGGATTTCTTTCTCCAGTTTCCCACATACTAACAGTAGATGGGACTATGTTAAGCTTTTTTGCAATATCCTTTTGCGTTAAACCTTTAGCTTTTCGATACGGTTTCAAATTTATCATTTTTTATCTCCTATTATTTACTTGACAAATGTTTCAATATGTGATATAATAAAGTTAAGAAAGGAAGTGAATATTATATGTTTGAAACTGATATGCCTGAAAACTTTGAAGAAATGTCAGATGAACGAAAAGAATTTCTTCTTAATTGGATTTCAGAAAATCTTAGACCAATAAAAACTATAAACCTTAATCACACATCCTATGGGATAAAACATTGGATTGATGGAGAATACTTTACAAATGGTGAATTTAAGGGTGCAATGTTAAAAGCAGGCTATAAGGTTAAAGATTTAAATGCTACTAATTGGCATTTTAATATATCTGAACGTTCTCCAATTATACTTAAGAGGAAAAGCTAATAACGCTTAAATGACAAACTTGTTAAGGGAAATGACAATTTTAAAATAGTTGTCGTTTCTCTTTTCTTCTTTAAAGAAATACTGTTCAACGGCATTGTAACCCAGCATCTTAAGTTCCTTGCACAAAGTGCTTTTACCTGTTGGACCGTGTACTCCGTCAATAACAATTAATGTATCTTTAGTAATCACCTTTGCAATGCGTTCTGCCTCTTTATGTGAAAGGTATCTTGCAAGTATTTCAACTGTAAATTTCTGTTCGTTAATAGTAGTAAGTTCGCCCATAATAAAATTCCTCCATAAAATTATTTATCGTTTACCAATTTTTCGCAAGTTGTATCAAGTACTTTTGCGATTTTAATCGCCACTGGCAAGGTTGGAACTTTTATTCCCAATTCATACTGTGCCAGCGTGGGTTGTGCTATGCCAACCTTTTCAGCCAATGCCTTTTGAGAAAAATTGTTCTCAATTCTTGCCGTTTTAAGATTTTCAGCAAATGCCATTTTATCACCTCACTTTTTGTAAAAAAATCAAAAAATTATAGCTTTAGCTATTGACAAATAGTGAAAAATGTTGTATAATGTAATTAGAATATTAATGCAAAATATTGTTTTGTTTAATAGCCTTGTCTATGTTTTATATTATAGCACGCAAATGCGAATTTGTCAATAGTTTAATACTCATTTGCGAATAAGATTGTATATATAGCCAAAAAGGAGGTGAAATTTATGAGCATAATTGAACGCATTGTACAAACAATGGACAACAAAAATTTAAATCAAAATGAATTGTGTAGCAAGTTAGGAATTAGAAATAGCACCTTTTCTACGTGGAAAACAAGAAATACTGACCCGCCCGCAAAATATATTTTACTCATTTGCGAATATTTAAACGTCACACCAGATTGGTTGCTTGGCAGAACAGAAAATCCAACTATTATACAAAATAATAGTATAAGTACGGGAAATATAAATGGAAATCATAATGCTAACATGAATATTAATTCAGATATAAATGAGGACAATGCAGAGTTACTTGAAATGATAAATGGACTATCACTTGTTCAAAAATCAGAAATTGTTTTAAAAATAAATGAAATGAAAAATAATAGGAGTTGATTTTATGAAAAATACTACTTATGTTAAATTGGCAAGTCCAAAGTCTAAAACTACCGCTTTACTTTTGTGTATATTTTTTGGTGTTATGGGATTTCACCGTTTTTATGTTGGTAAAGTTGGAACAGGATTGTTATACATATTTACTGGTGGTATCGCAGGCTTAGGAACATTAGTTGACCTTATAAAAATTATATGTGGCAAGTTTACCGATTGTAATGGACTACCATTGAAATAATATGTAACAAAATTTGTATGGGGTAGATTGCTTATGTATGAAATTAAGAATATTATTTTGTTTTCGATTCCATTTATAATTGTAGCAAGAGTGACATTTGATATATATAAGGTCTTAAAAAAGTTAACCAAGCCTAAATCTTTTTTTGAAAAAACCTGGACAGTTATTTTAGCGTTTATAATCCTTTCTTGTTTATGTGGTTTTTCAATGATGGTCATTCCAGAATTGTTCCCAACTGAAGATGAAGTTTTTGCAACGCTCATTATGATGTTTTTAATAGAACTTTTCATACAATTGCCTACTTATATGAAATTTATAAAAACTAATAAAAAGAAATGATTTAAACAAAAAATCCCCCGACCTTGCAAGTCGGGGGAAAATTAAAATGTTGAACTTCCGAGGTTTTCTCGGTAGTTCAAATAGAAAGGGGTTTTTATTATGCCAATATACAAAATGAACGGCAGAAAAGACGGTAAGCAAAAGTATCGTGTGCGAATAAACTATGTTGATGACTATGGCAGGTCAAAGCAGATTGACCGTGTGGCTTATGGTCTTGATGAGGCTAAGCAGTTGGAGAGAGAATTAAATTATCAGATAAAACATGAAAAGCCTGCACAAAGAATGACGGTACAGGCTCTTTATGATGAGTATATTAAATCAAAAAGGCATGAAGTCAAAGAAAGTAGCCTTATGAAAACCACTTCTACATTAAGCCTGCACGTTTTGCCGTTGCTTGGTTCTGTCAAGCTTGATAAACTGAACGCAAAAGTTTTAGAAGAATGGAAAAGGCAGATATCCGATTTAGGGTTCTGCCTAACTACCAGAAAAAATATTTTTAATGAATTCAGAACAATGTTAAATTTTGCTGTAAAACTTGAATATATTCAAAATAATCCACTTGTAAAAGTTGGAAATTTCAAAGCACCCCTTGAAGTGAAAAAAGAAATGGATTTTTACACAGCAGAGGAATTTAAAAAATATATTTCTGTTGCTAAAAAATATTGCAGTGAGCAGGGTAGTTTAGGAGAAGTTTTTGAGTGGAGCTATTATGTGTTTTTCTGCATCGCATTTTATACAGGTATGCGAAAAGGCGAAATAAATGCCCTCTTGTGGACAGATATAAAAGATAATAAAATAAGTATAACAAAGTCGGTTTCACAAAGACTTTACGGTCAAGACCGTATCACACCGCCCAAGAATAAGAGTTCTATTAGAGAAATAGAAATTCCAAAACCTCTTGAAAAAGTTCTTGAGGAACACAAAAAAAGACTTGAAGAGTACAATCAATTCAAAGAAGATAATTTTATTTGCGGTGGTGAAAAATCACTAAGAGATAGCAATATTCAAAGACGTAATGAAAAGTTTGCAAAACTTGCAGAACTTAAACAAATTCGTGTGCATGATTTCAGGCATTCTCATGCAAGCTTTTTAATTCAAAATGGTATAAACATTCAAGAAGTTGCAAGGCGATTAGGTCACTCAAAAATTGAAACAACTTTATCTACATATGCTCACTTATATCCGTCCGAAAAGGAGCGTGCAATAAGTGTTTTAAATCAAGTGAAAATATAAAAATCATGTAAAAAACGTGTATAAAAATATCAAACGTTATAAACCTCCCTTATTTATGGTTGTTTTTATAATTCGTATTGAGTGCGTGGTATTGATGTCAAGGGAAAAATAATAACAATAAAAAACGGTGTGTTTATGTAGTTAATAAGAAAAAGGAGATAATGGCTATGTTATTTAATATAAAAGAGAATATTATTGATGAGATAAAGGAAAAGCCTTTTAAATCAGAAAAAGAATTGCAAACACTTTGTGAAGAAAATCTCAAAAAATTAATTAATTTGGAGTTTGTAGATACAGAGTTTTCTGTTGCAGACTTTAGACTTGATACAGTTGCTTATGATGAAGAGGCAAATGCATTTGTCATTATAGAATATAAAAATCAAAGAAATGTAAGTGTAATTGATCAAGGGTATACATATCTGTCAACTATGTTTAACCATAAGGCTGATTTTGTTTTGAGATATAACATTAAATTTCAAGATAAAAAGGATTTATCTGATTTTGATTGGTCACAATCAAAAGTGATTTTTATAAGCCCTAATTACACTAAATATCAGATTAATTCCATCAATTTTAAAGATTTACCTATAGAATTATGGAAGATTAAAAGATATCAAAATAACACTATTTCTTTTGAACAAATAGTTTCAAGTGCTTCAGATGCGAGTATAAGATCAATAGCCCCTGTGGTGGATTTTGATACTAAGCAAGAAGTTTCAAATGAAACGAAAACATATACAGAAAAAGAATTAGTAAGTGTAGCAGATGACAATATAATAGATATATACTATGAACTTAAGGACTATATTTTGGGATTGAACGATAATATCACGATAAAACCTACTAAGTTGTATGTTGGTTTTAATCGAGGTCGAAAAAGCGTTATTTCTATTAAAATCCAGAAAAGGTCTTTGGTTATGTGGATTAACACTGAACCTAAGACATTAAATGACCCCAAAAATATTATAAAAGATGTAACAAATATAGGACATCACGGAAATGGTAATTCACAAATTAACATTTCAAATAGCGAAGATATTGGGTATATAGAAGATTTGCTTAAAAGTTTTATGTCAAATATAATATAATTATAATATAATGGAAAGTTAACTATTGATATTATAAAGTATCATTAATTAAGTATTTGAAATTTTATTGATATTGATGGAAATAATAATAGTAGATGTTTCATAACAAAAGCTCACATTCATTGGATTAAGTTCCAGTGGTGAGGAGCTTTTTTGTTTATGTTTATCTTTCAATATCAACATTTAGACCAGATTTCAATTCAACCCTGCAAAGGTCCTCAAAAACTGTAATTTTTTCAAGCCAACGCTTGACGAGTGTCTCGTCAAATTACGTAAGCTCAGTGTCTTGCTGTTGCAAAAATTCACAAATTTCATTTATTTTCCTAACGTCCTCATCACGCTGTAAAGCTGTACTTTGTGCTTGCTCTTTCAAGCCTTGAAGTCGCAAAATTTCACTTCCGATTTTATCATAATCCTGCCCATTTTTAGCAGTCTGCAAAAGCTGATTTTGTAAATCCTTAATTTGCGTGTCAATTTCATCTATTCCCAATTCATCAGAATTTGAAAGCACTTTTTTAATATTGCCTTGCAAAATTTCAAGAAAATTCTCACGCTGATTGAGAAGTAAATTAATTGCCTGCACAACAGCATTTTCAAGGTCTTGCTCGCTAATAGTCCTGTTTTTACAAGTCTGTTTTGAAGTCTGCAAACAGCTTAAACAACGCCATACAATTGACTTTTTACCACGATTATTCCAGTGAATTCGGCGGTAAATTTCTCCGCACTCTCCGCAAAAAATACGCTGTGAAAATGGGTGGTTGCTGCTGTAATTACGCTTGTTTTCAGATTTTTGGAAAAGCCTTCTACGAACAAGTTCCTCTTGCACAAGCATAAAAGTTTCTTTGGAAATTATGCCCTCGTGGTCATCCTCAACATAGTATTGAGGAACGCTGCCGTTGTTGACAATACGATTTTTGGTGAGAAAATCAGTGGTGACAGTTTTTTGAAGTAAAGCGTCGCCCATATATTTTTCGTTTCTCAAAATGCGGTTAATTCCGCTTGTGTGCCATTTGGTGTTGCCTGCACCCGTCAAAATTCCGTCACGCTCTAAGCCTCTGGCGATTTTATCCATACTCGCACCCTCAAGATATTCACGGAAAATTCTCTTGACGATTTCTGCTTGATTTTTATCAATAATTAAATTGCCATTTTCGTTCTTTGTGTAGCCTAAAAATCGTGTATGGTTTACCTGTACTTTTCCTTGCTGATAGTGATATTGCAAGCCCAATTTTACGTTTTTGGAAAGGCTTTCGCTCTCTTGCTGAGCTAAACTCAAAAGAAGCGTGATTGCAAATTCTCCGCTTGAGTTGAGGGTATTTATGTTCTCTTTTTCAAATAAAATTGGAATGTTTTTGTCTTTTAAAAGCCTAATATATTTCAAGCAGTCAAAAGTGTTTCGTGCAAAACGTCTAATTGATTTTGTAATAACCATTTGAATTTTCCCTGCCAGACATTCCTCAATCATACGGTTGAATTGTGTACGATTTTTTGTACTGCAACCCGAAATACCACTGTCGGCGAATATTCCTGCAAGTTCCCAATCTGGATTGTTTTTAATAAAATTAGTGTAGTGTTCAACCTGCGTTTCATAACTTGTCGCTTGCTCCTCACTGTCGGTTGAAACACGGCAGTAGGCGGCAACTTTAAGCTTTGGATTTTCAGTTTCCGTGACGGGCAGGGCAGTGTTTTTTCTCGCAGGAATTACCATAACATTTTTGTTCATAACTAAACTTTCTCCTCTCTGACCAGTCCACATTTTAAGTTAAACTCTAAAATATCTCTTGAAACTACAACGATTTTATCTACAAATCTTACGAAAATTTCATCATTAAAATTATCAAAAATTTCAGATTTTTCAGTAAATTCTAAAAGTGATTTTAATTCCAAAATTCTTTCGTCTTTTCGTGATAAAATGTCTATCTCACACTTGATTTTACAAGCCTTTGAATTTAATTCATTTGTTTGTTCTGTAAAAATAATTTGGTCGATAAATCCCTTAGCAAGTAAATTTTGCAGGGTATTTTTCTGCTCGAAAATTTGTCTTAGTTCGGCTTGCAAATCTGAAATGTTATTGCCAGAATTTTTAGGATTTTTAAGAGCAGATTTAAGTTCCGAATTATCCAAAATCAGCGAATTAAACATTGAAATAAAAGCATTTTTAATATCCTTATCACGAATAAATTTCATACTACAATTATCCTTGCTTTTAATGTGATTTTCACAGCACCAAGCAATGCAATTTGTGTGAGTTCTACGTTTAAATTTACTCCCACATTCCCCACAAAAGATTTTACCCGAAAAAGCATATCTATTGCAATATTTCATACTGTTTTTCTTGATATTTTTAGCCTTAGAATGTTCCGAAAGCATTGATTTTACAGCGTTAAAATCAGCTTTAGAAATTATCGGCTCGTGATGGTTTTGCACATAAAACATATCCTTTTCGCCAGTATTTTTATGTCTGTTAAAATGTTCGTCCGTAAAAGTTTTTTGAAAAATTGCGTCACCGATATATTTTTCGTTGGTTAAAATTCCACGAATTGTGGTAGCTGTCCACCTGCTGTTTTTAGGGCTTGAAATACCGATTCTGTTGAGGTTTTCAGCAATTTTTTCACAACTTAAGCCACTTAAATATTCAGCAAAAATTTGCTTTACAATTTCAGCTTGCTCGGGCGAAATTACCATTTTACCGTTAATGTTCTTGTACCCGTAAGGTGGGTATGAAATCTTAAAAGTTCCGTTTTCAAAACGTTTTTTAATCGCCCATTTTGTATTTTGAGAAATGGAAACCGATTCATTTTCAGCAAGACTGCTTAAAATACCAAGCAAAAGTTCACTCTCCATATTGCAGGTGTTGATATTTTCTTTTTCAAAATAAATCGGAATGTTAAGTCCCTGCAATTTTCTCACAATTTCAAGGCAATCAGTCGTGTTTCTGGCAAAGCGACTTATTGATTTTACAATTATATAATCGATTTTTCCGTCCTCGCAGTCTTTGATTAAACGCAATAGCTGTGGTCTTACTTCCAGTTTTGTACCCGTAATTCCACTGTCGAAATATATATCTGCGAGTTCCCAGTCAGGGTGAGCGTTTATGTAATTTTCAAAGTAGGATTTTTGATTTTCAAGACTGTCAAGTTGCTCGTCACTTGACGTCGAAACTCTTGCATAAGCTGCAACTCTCAGCTTTGATTTTTTAGAATTTACAGCCGTAATTTTCGTTACAGTTTTCATTTTTAACACCTCATTTCACGATTACATATTACCGTCAAAAACCCCATTAGTCAACGGTTTTAGGGAATAAATCTGCATACATTGGGGAGAAAGATTTGAGGTTTAATTTGCACAATTTGTTGAATTGTGACAAGGTTATCATACTTTTTTCAAGCAACTGTTTCGCAAGTTTTTGTGCCATAAAATATCCAAAATCGGATATTAATTTTTCGTTTTTAATCATAACATTACCTCCGATAAAATATTTGAAAACTATTCTTTCACTATATGGAGAAAACGAAACCTTTTTGATGAGGTACATTTTATATTCTTTACAAAATGTTAATAAGATTTCTCCATAAAAGTTCTTTCATATAAGAGGATATTTTTTGATTATTTTGAGGGGGTGTTTTTTGAATTTTACAGAAAATTAATAAAGAAAAGCCCACTGAAGATTTCTCCTCAGTGGGTTTGTAAGTAATCACATATTAAATTTTTCTCACATAATCAAGAGAAATATAACCTGCACTCGACTTAAGTTTTCCCCATTTAGACGCTCCTTTACCGTCCTTTTCATCAATGATTGTGTAATATATGGATGAAAATTTTGTATGTTTTTGAATATATATTTTACAGAAAACTCTAAAAACGACTTCGTTGAACACAATTTCTATGAATGCCGTAACATATTTGGCAGATGATATATTGTTTAGTGTGAGACTTGATACAGCAATATTTTAATAAAACTCAAACAATTCTCAAACAAAACGAAAACATTTTCTCTGTATAATATAAACGATAGATATTGAAATTTCAGTTATTTTGTGTTATAATAAACGTAGAAAAAAATTGGAGGAAATATATCATGTTTAAAATATTACTTGTTGAAGATGACAATAGACTGAACAAAGCAGTATGCTTACATCTGAAAAGACACGGATATGAAACTGTCGGTTGTTTGAATGCTAACGAAGCGTATAATGCAATGTATGGAACCGTGTTTGACCTCATTATTTCTGATATTATGATGCCTGAAATTGATGGATTTGAATTTGCTGATACAGTTCGCAAACTAAATCAAGAAGTGCCGTTTTTGTTTATGACTGCAAAAGATGATTTCAAATCTAAGCATAAAGGATATTCACTTGGAATTGATGATTATCTTGTAAAGCCCATTGACCTTGATGAACTTGTCCTAAAAATTGGTGCATTGCTCAGACGTGCCAAAATCGCTAATTCTAAACATATTACTGTTGGCAATTGTACTATTGATGCAGAGCAGAATACTGCTTTTATAGGTGATGAACCGATAAATCTTACTGCAAGAGAATTCAACTTGATTTATAAACTTCTATCTTACCCTAACAAAACGCTTACACGCACACAACTTATGGATGAATTTTGGGACATTGATAGCAATGCAAGTCCTAGAGCAGTTGACGTATATATTACAAAGCTACGTAATAAATTCGCAGATTGTAACGGATTTGAAATAAAAACTGTTCATGGATTAGGCTATAAGGTGGTGATGAAATGACCTCCAAACGTCAGAAAATATTTTGGGGAACTATTCGATTTATCTCATTTTTCTGCCTTATTGGGTTTGTGCTGGCTTGTTCTTTTTTTGTATTTTTTAATGGTATAGAACTGCCTACGGATATTATTGAAAAAAATGCAAAACTCACATTTTTGAATGCTTTACTCCTTACAATGATTTTTTGGCTTGCTGATTATATACGTGTTAAAATCACGGTTGATAAACCTGTAAAAAATATCGTAAAAGGTCTTGAAAAAATTGCAGAAGGTAATTTTAATGTGAGGGTTGAAATGCCCTCATACTCCGGAACGCAAAACGATTTCAGATACATTGTTGATAGCATAAACTTTATGGCGGGTGAACTCTCAAATGTTGAAACATTGCGAACTGATTTTATCTCCAATGTTTCACATGAACTGAAAACACCTCTTGCAATTATTCAGAATTACAGCACTTTGCTACAAAGCGAAGATTATACAAGTGGTGAAAAAAAGAAATTTGCCAAAACCATTTCTGAAACTTCACGAAATCTAGCAAATCTTATTACAAATATGCTGAAATTAAATAAACTTGATAACCAGCAGATATATCCTGATAAAAAGGAATATAACCTTTCTGAACAGTTATGTGGTTGTTTAATTGGTTTTGAAGAAGTATGGGAGAAAAAGAACATTGATATTGGTACAGATATTGTGGACGGAGCGACAATATCTGCTGATGAAGAACTATTAACGCTTGTGTGGAACAATCTTTTTTCAAATGCGTTCAAGTTTACATCAGAGGGAGGGACTGTAAATGTTTCATTGAAATGTGACAATGATTATGCAATTGTTTCTGTTGCCGATACGGGGTGTGGAATGAGTACTGAAACAGGCAGGCATATTTTTGAAAAATTTTATCAGGGCGATACATCTCATGCTATGCAGGGAAATGGTTTGGGACTTGCTCTTGTAAAACGTGTCATAGACATTATGGGCGGTGAAATATTCGTAAAAAGCGAACTCGGCAAAGGTAGTACATTTATGGTAAAGCTAAGAAGAGATGATATATAAATTTTAAAAAATCATTAATAATATCATTTTTTAGGAGGCAATCATGGAAAAGAATAATAATTCATTCATTTATACCTATTCTGCTAGTCAGCAGAATGAAATAAATGAAATCCGAAAAAAATATATTTCTAATGAAGAGAATAAAATGGAAAAACTCCGTAGATTGGATAAAAGTACAGAGCAAAAAGGTACTATAATTTCAATTATCATTGGTGTGATTTCAGCAGTTGTTCTTGGCTTCGGAATGTGCTGCACATTGGTCTGGACGGATTATTTTGTGCTTGGAGTTGTTATAGGAATTATTGGCATTGTAGGGGCTTCATCGGCATTGCCTGTATATAGATACCTTGTGAAAAAAGAACGTGAGAAAATTGCACCGGAAATTATAAAACTTATTGAGGAGCTTTCAAAGGGTGAGTAAAATTATAGTACAATCAGCATTTATACCGAAAATGGTATGAGTGCTGATTTTTTTGTTTTTTAAATTTTAGAAACATTTTTATTTACATTAATAAAACTCAAACATTTTTCAAACAAAACTTAAACATCTACCTGATAAAATGTAATCATTAAAGGACATGATCCTTAAATAAAAAGTAAGGAGTTGATTTTATTGTCAGTTATTGAAGTAAAAAATCTTACAAAAGATTATGGTCACGGACGAGGAATTTATGATGTATCCTTTGAAGTTAAAAAGGGTGAAGTATTTGGCTTTCTGGGTCCTAACGGAGCAGGAAAGTCCACTACAATGCGTCATTTAATGGGATTTTCAAAACCGCACGGCGGAAACGCTTATATAAACGGAATGTGCTGCTGGAAAGACCATGCGGATATTATGAATCTGGTCGGTTATCTG
>CANRLN010000049.1 GCA_947631445.1 uncultured Clostridia bacterium | reverse complement strand
CTACCCCTGTCAATTTACTATAATTGACAGGGGATATTTTTTATAAAAATAAAATAAATTTAAATAAAAAATATCCCCTGTCAATTATAGTTAATTGACAGGGGTAGTTTTATTCTTCAAAGAAAACTTTGAATGCCAGGAAAGCATTATAAATATCTGTTTTTGCGGTTATTTCAAATGGAGCGTGCATTGAAAGAACCGGAACACCAACATCAATAACGTCCATATCAAGGTTAGCCATATACTGGGCGACCGTTCCGCCACCGCCTGCATCCACCTTGCCAAGTTCGCCTGTCTGCCAGACAATATTGTTATCGTCAAGCAGTTTTCTTACCCTTGCCACAAATTCAGCGGAAGCATCGGAAGTACCACTCTTTCCTCTTGCACCGGTATATTTGGTGGCAACAACGCCATAGTTAATCTGAGATGCGTTTCTTATTTCCATAACATCGGGATAGTTTGGGTCGAATGCCGCGTTTACATCGGCAGAAAGGCATTCGGTTCTGGAAATAACATTCCTGCCTTCAAAGCCCTGCATTTTGGCAAGGTCGCTTATAAAATATGGAAGATAGGAGCTGTTAAGACCTGTGTTTCCGTCCGAACCGGTTTCTTCCTTGTCGGTAAGAACCAGCATTGCTGTTTTGTTGGGGGTTTTGTCAAGGGTGAGTAGTGCAGGAAGTGCGGTAAAGGCACAAACCTTGTCGTCCTGACCGTAAGCACCAACCATGGAGCGGTCAAAACCAACATCGCAAGCCTTGAAAGCAGGAACGGCCTCAAGTTCTGCGGAAATAAAATCTGCCTCAACAATTCCATATTTTTCATTGAGTATTTTCATAATGTTAAGTTTTACCTTATTGGAAATTTTATCATCTCTAAAAGGTCTTGAGCCGACAAGAATATTCAAATCCTCGCCCTTGATTGCCTCGTGCATTTTCTGGGAAACCTGTTTGCCTGCAAGGTGCGGTAAAAGGTCGGTAACACAGAAAACAGGGTCGCCTTCGTCCTCGCCAATATTAACCTCGATTGTTTCGCCCTTTGCATTTATAATAACACCGTGCAGGCTCATTGGAATTGTAGTCCACTGATATTTTTTAATTCCACCATAATAGTGAGTTTTAAAAAGTGCGATTTCATTGGATTCATAGAGTGGGTTTTGTTTAAGGTCAAGGCGGGGCGAATCGATATGTGCCGCTGCAAGATGAATACCCTCGCTGAGCGGCTGCGTTCCCATAACAGTTAAAATAATAGCCTTTTTGCGGTTTACAAAATAAAATCTGTCACCTGCATTATATTTTTTGCCTGCTACATATTCTTCAAAACCTGCCTCCTCGGCAAGTTTGATTGTCTGGGTTACTGCCTCACGCTCGGTTTTGGCAGCGTTCATAAGCTTTTTATAACCCTCGGCAAATTTATAAGCTTCGTCCAGCTGTTCATCGTCCATTCTGAGGCAAGCGTTCTTGTTGTCAAGACAAAGCTTATCCCAAAGTTCCTGTGCTTTTGATTTTTTTTGCATATTAATTCCTCCTTAAATTTATTAAAAATTATTTTTCCCCAAAAAGGGGTTTGGGGAATAAATTCCCATATTTTTAGCTTAAGTCACTTTTAGTATAAAGATTTTTATAATTGTCATACGCATTCATAACCTTGCGGACGTAATGCCTTGTGACATCGGACGGAATATCCTCAAAATCGGTATTTTTTGCGTTTACAGTGCCGTCTTTAATCCAGTTGTCAACCGTGGTCATTCCCGCATGATATGCTGCGGCGGTAAGTTCATAGTTGCCATATTTATTATATAAATAGGACAGCATACAGCTACCATATTCTATATTCAGCTGTGGAGAATAAAGGTCGGAATAATTATGTTCTCGGTCATCATGAATACGATAATCCCTTACCCATTCATAAGCATCTTCCATTATCTGCATAAGTCCGGTTGCTCCAACCTCGGAGGTTGCATCGGGGTTAAAATTGCTTTCGGTTTTGATAACCGCAAGAATAAACATTGGGTCTATTTCATATTCTTCGCTATAAAGCGAAACATATCCTGTATATTCAAGCGGATAAAGTTGTTTTTTTGCAATATTGCCTACATCGTCCGATTTTCTATGAATTATAATAGCTATTATAAATATAACCATCATAAATATGATAATACGAAAATGTTTTGCCTTCTTTTTTCTGGCTGTTTTCATTGTTGCTCCTTAATAAGTTGTATAACACTTAGTACGATGTTACACAAATAATCTGTATCTCTGTTGTTGTTTATTATATATTTGCAATTGTTCTTAAAAAATTCAATACTTTTTTGGTTTTTAAGTCGTGCTTCCGCAAGTTCTTTTGATATATTATCCCTTTGTACAATGCGATTTATAAGCGTTTGTTTTTCGCACACCACCCCAACAATACAATCACAATATTTATCGCAACCAGATTCAAAAAGGGTCGGTGCGTCCAATAATATATAATTATGTTCTTTTTCAAGCCTTTTAATTTCTTTTTTGATGCTATCTAATATAAACGGATACATAATATTGTTTAGCAGTTCAAGATTTTGTTTGTTGTTAAAAACCTTTTGTGCAAGATTTTGTCTTATTAAAATATTGTCATTATAGCAATCGGGGAAGTTTTGTTTTAAAATTTTGGTGCAATCGGTTTCGGGTTGTTGTAATTCTCTTGCTATTAAATCAGCATTTATAACCGCAAAACCATTTTGAGAAAAAACTTCGGAAACGGTGGTTTTACCCGCTCCACTTTGACCCGTAAGACCAACAATATAACTCATAATATCACCTAACTAAATTTTAATTACCTTAAAAGCTGCTGCCCTTAAAAGTCGGTTAAGCACCGCCATTCCAACGCCACCTTCAAGCGGTCTTGTAAAATAAGCTTTTGTGCATTTAAGTTCGTCAAGTTCTCTTAGCAGGTCAAAAAGATTTTTGGCTTGCTTTTCAGCCGTGTCCCCAAAAACCAAATTTTTGCATTTTAGCTTTTGACTGTTTTCAATTAAATTTGGGGTGACAATTGCCGTGCTTTCTGAAAGAGAACCTGCAAATTCTGCAAGCTTGTGATTATCTATATCTATAATAGTTACATCGCAGGCAGGGGAATAATGCTTATATTTCATTCCGGGGGAAGCGACCTTTTGGTCGTTTGCAACACTATGCAAAACCCCCTTGTCGATATAAACCTTGTCGGTTATCTGCATAAAATCCTCAGCACTGATAAAGCCAGGACGAAGTATTCTTATTCCGTCCTCGCCCTCAAAGCATATAACAGTGGATTCAACCCCTATTGAACAACTTCCGTCATCAAGAATAGCGGGTATTCTGCCGTTCATATCCTCAAAAACGTGTTTTGCACAGGTGGGGCTGGGACTTCCCGAACGGTTTGCCGATGGGGCAGCAATGGGCACGCCACTTTTTTCAATAAGTTTGCAGGCAGTTTGGTTTGCAGGAAATCTTATTCCGACCGTATCAAGTCCGCCACTTGTTTCAAATGGGATTATGTCGGATTTTGGAAGAACCATTGTGAGCGGCCCGCTCCAAAATTTTTTTGAACATTCCTTTGCAATGTCGGGAATATATTTTACAAGTGAATTTATCATTTCCAGTTCGCATATATGAACAATAAGAGGATTGTCGGAGGGTCTGCCTTTTGCCTTATAAATTTTTTTAGAGGCGTTTGGTTCAAGAGCGTTTGCCGCAAGTCCATAAACTGTTTCGGTCGGCATACCGACAACCTCTCCCGCTTTTATAAGCTGTGCGGCAAGTTTTATATCCTCGTCGCTACACCCCAAAAGTTCAGTCCGCATTAGCTTTCCTCCTCGTTGGCAAGCTTTTTAGTCTGCTCGGCGGTTGCCAGTGCATCTATTATTTCATCAAGATTGCCATTGAGAATCTGTTCAAGACGATAGAGTGTAAGTCCTATTCTATGTTCCGAAACACGGCTTTCAGGGAAATTATAGGTTCGTATTCTTTCTGAGCGGTCGCCTGTGCCAACCTGCAAACGTCTTTCATTTGCATATTCTGCATCGGCGGCAGCTTGTTTTTCGTCAAGCAGTCTGGAACGCAGAATACGCAATGCTTTATCTTTGTTTTGGAACTGGCTTCGTTCGTCTTGACATTCAACAACCGTTCCTGTGGGCAGGTGGGTAACACGAATTGCAGAGGAGGTTTTATTAATATGCTGACCGCCCGCACCCGATGAACGGAACACATCAATCTTCAAATCTTTAGGGTCAATTTCCAACTCCACTTCTTCCGCCTCTGGAAGAACCGCAACGGTTACTGTGGAGGTGTGGATACGTCCGCCCGATTCGGTTTCGGGAACACGCTGAACACGATGCACACCGCTTTCATATTTAAATCTTGAATAAGCACCCTGTCCCTCAACCGAGAAGCAAACCTCTTTAACTCCGCCAAGTTCGGTTTCGTTAATGCTGATAATATCGCATTTGTAGCCTTTGGATTGGGCATAGAGTGTATACATTCTGTGGAGCGAGTGGGCAAAGAGTGCTGCCTCCTCTCCGCCTGCACCGCCACGAATTTCAATGATAACATTCTTGTTGTCGTTAGGGTCACGGGGAAGCAACATTATTGTCATTTCCTTTTCAAGGTCTTTCATTTTTGCCTTGTTTTCGCTGAACTGTTCCTGTGCCATCTCTTTAAATTCGGGGTCAAGGTCGGGTTCGTCCAAAAGTTCCTGTGCCTCCTCAAATTGGCTTTGAGCCTGCTTGTATTCGTTATATTTTTCAACAATTGGCGAAAGTCTTGAAAACTCCTCCATAAGTTTTCTATATTCTTCCTGATTATCGGTAACTCCCGGTTCAGAAAGTTTCTGGTTTACCTCGTCAAATCTTAGTTTTACGTTTTCAATTTTTTCAATCATTTTCTATTCACCTTTCATAATTTATACCAATATTTATATCAACAAAAAATCCTAATTTCCCATTTTAGGCGGGGGAATACAAAAATAATATTGCTACAAATCGGGTTTTTTTACTTCTTTTACATTTTTTTCGGCTTTGCTCCTCGGAATAAGAAACTCTCGTCCGCATTTTTGGCAACGCAGACGAAAATCCGCCCCCGAACGTAGAACAATCATATGATTATCTCCACACGGGTGGGATTTTTTCATTATTAAAATATCACCGACACTAATATCCATATAAAACTCCTTAAGTTTTCAAAAAGTTTCAAATCCTACCTTTATATTATACCACTATTAACCGCCTTTGTCAAGAGTATTTTATAATTATAAAGTATATATTTTTTATTTATATGTTCCCCCACTCATGGCAAGGGAACACTAAGCTATAAACAACGTTTTTATCTATTTTTAATATTATATAAGTTCATCAAAGGTCGCATCGGTGACCTTTGCCAAATCCTGCGGAGCAATAATAATTTGTAACCCAAGTCTTCCGCCACTGATTATTATTTTTTCCTGCCCAAGTGCAGATTTTTCAATAACGGTTGTATAAAGCTTTTTCATTCCAAGCGGGGTGCAACCACCCCTTATATATCCAGTAACCTTATTTATATCCTTGACAGCAATAAGTTCAACCGATTTTTCGCCGACCGCCTTTGCGGATTTTTTAAGGTCAAGTTCTTTGTCCACAGGAATTGCAAACACAAAATAATTTTTGCTTTTTCCTTGACACACAAGCGTTTTAAAGCTTTGTTCATAACTTTGCCCCAAGGCATCGGCAATATGACAGCCATCTATAAACTGCTTGCAATCATAGGTGTTTAACTGATAATTTATTTTTTCCTTGTCAAGTATTCGGCAAGCATTTGTTTTAAGTTCTTTTTTTGACATTTGGTTCACCTCTAATACATATGTGATTTAAATTCCAATAAGTTAAGATTAAAGTCAAAAATTTAATACATATGTGAAGTTCGATATTCGATTGGCGAAATCTGTTCAATTCTTTTGAACACACAACAAAAATAAGAACAATCTTTAAATCCAATTTTAGCGGAAATCTGAGAAACGGTAAGCGAAGTGTTGGTAAGCAGGAATTTGGATTCTTCTATTCGTTTTATGGTCAGATATTCAAACGGACGCATATTAAGACTATCTTTAAAAAGTCGGCAAAGATATTGCGGAGAAAGTCCTGCTACTGTGCTAAGTTCGTCAAGGGTTATATCCTTGCTAAAATTTTTATCTATGTATTCTGTAACCAGCTGAATATGATAAACTTTTGAATTGCAGGTTGGCATCTGTTTGATGTGAAGATTTTTGTAAAGTTCGATAAGAAATTGATACAGCAGTGCGGAGGAATCCAATGTGCAGTACTTGTTTTTGCCTTTTAAAAGAAAAAGCATTTTGTTAAAAGAATTTTCAATATTATGAAAACTTTTGATGTCAAATATACTAAGATTGTTAATCTGAAGGTTGGAAAGAATATTGTTAAGAGCATATCCCGCTGGGGAAATCCAATAGGCGGTGCAGTCGCTTTCGCAACAGATAAAATAACTGCAGGCATTTTGCGGAATAATAAGACCTTGATTTTGTTCAACAGGGATTTTTTTATTATTAAGCATTATAGTGGCACTGCCATGAACACAGAAAAATATCTGATTCATACCAATTTGTTTATCAATAGTTTTTTTCTCCTCTTTTTCAAGGCGACAGGTTCCGATTGAATAGATATACAATGGAAGGTTTACCTGTTCGCCCGAAACAATAAAACAACTTTGTTTCATAAAAATCACTCCTTTCAGCAAGCTGAAAATATTTGTTATATCAATAATAATTTTAGCATATTCTCATTAAAAAGTCAATAGACAAATGCAATATACAGGATAATTTGTGTAAAATGTAAATTTTTTTTGTACTCTATTGTACATTGTGTAAAAATATGATATAATCATAATGTAAAGTAAGAAGTTTTAAAAAATTTATTATAGCGTTGCTATATAAAAAAATAGCATTGCTTGTAAATTAGCGAAAGAGAGAAACGGGAGATAAACAATGAATAAAAACATATTTAAGAGAGTAGTTTTAAGTGTGGCTACAATCGGTACCTTGTTTGTTAATATTTCAAGTGCTGAATGTTTTGCAACTGGTTATAATTATTTTGATAATTCAAGTAGTTATTATATTGATGATAGTAGTAGCAATAATAGCAGTAGCAACAGTTTGCCTGATGAAAAAATTCAGAATGTTCAACTTCCAGCACCTGCAAAATGTGTGGTTCTGGGGGATTCTATTTCCACGGGGTATGGTTTGGACGGATATAAAATAAATCCTAAAACCGTTTCCAGCTATGCCAACTTGATGTTTAGTGATTATGAGGAGCAAATATCACAGTTTGACCTTGAAACACAGGCAAGGGAATATACAGACGACCAATATTATTTTAAAAAGAAAGAACTTCCAGATGTATCGGCAAAGCTTGAAAACTATGCAAAGAATGGGCAAACCTCTTTGCAATTAAAAGATGATTTGTTAAGTGGCAAATATGATGAATGTCTTAAAAATTGTGATTTAATGGTAATTTCAATTGGTGGCAACGACCTGCTTGATGTTATAACAGATATTTTCATTAAGATAAAAACGGTTGAAAATGCTGAAAATTTTACCTCTGCTTTAGAAACAATAGGAGAAGTTTTATCGGAAATTAACCTTGTTTCAAGCAATTTAGACGAGGCACAAAAGGATTTTGAAAAAAACTTTTCAGAAATTGCAAGTTATATAGATACACATAAATCTGAAAGATGTTTTGTTGTAATTCAGACGGTATACAATCCTTTTGAGGAATTTTCTATGTTTAATTCTTTTAAAAGTATGACCGAAGAAAAGATAAAGAAAATAAACCAGACGATTTATGACAAACAGTATAATGCAAATGCACAGATGATTTATTCGGTTGCAGACGTATATACAAGCTTTGTCGGAAAATCCAAAGAATATACTAATATTAAAGATTTTGATATACACCCAAATGCAACAGGACATTCTAAAATTTATGAGGTTATAAAACAAACCGTTTCAACCCAAAAATTTTCTGTTCCAATTACTTTACATAAATATCCCGAGCCTGAATTAAATTCTCAGGTTGACGAGGTTGTGGCGGATACAATCGCTCCAACCCCCAAAAATCGCCTGCCTATTAAATTGGTTTTGACTCTTGCTATTGGCGTTGTTATTCTGGCAGCGTTTATTTCGGTGTCGCTTATACTTTGGTATTTTTATCAAAGTCATGTTAAAGCAAAGCAGGCGGTCAGCGAGCAGAGTATTGAAAAACTGCAAAGAGATGTTAAAAGAGCAAAAACGATTAATCTTGGAGAGGGCATAACCAATTTTGCCCGCCGTAAAAACAAAAAAAACAACAATAACAATAATAAATAAACGAAAGGAAATTTTTTATGAAAGCATATTTAGTAGATTTTGAGAATGTTAAGTCGCATGGACTTAAAGGAATAACAAGACTTGGAGCAGATGACCAGGTTATTATATTTTATAGCGTCAACTCCAATACCCTGAGTTTTGAAATGCACCAGCAAGTTATGCAGTCTAATGCAAGGATTGAATACTACGACGTTAAGCTCGGCGGAAAGAATGCACTGGATTTTCAGTTGTCCAGTATGCTTGGATTTCTGATTGGTAGCGGTAATTACACCCATGTATATATAATTTCGGGGGATAAAGGCTTTGACCGTCTGCATGATTTTTGGACGGGAGGCTATGTTAAGCATAAAACCGCCTATGTGTTCAGAACCTCAACAATAGATGCAGCCGTTAAGTATACACAATCAGCCAAACCGAACAAGACAGTAGAAATTAATAGAGGTATATCAAACATTTCGGACGAAGAAGCAGAGCAAAACGCAAAGGATATGCAGATTGAAAGTTCTAAGCCCATGTTTGAGGAAATAGATATATCGTCTGTTTCTGCTTATGACAAATCGTTTGAAAAAAGTGATGAACAGGTTGGTCAGGAGCAGGAAATCGAACAACCAGATAATGTTGTTTCTTTGAAAGAAGCAATTGATGAACCACTTGAAGATTTATATACAGATGATGAAGATTTGGACGATTTGGAGGATAGCCTTAAGGTCAATGAAATTTTTTCAGAAAGTCTTTATGAAAGTATTGATGAGCTACCCGATACTGAAAATATGACCAATCAGGAAATTCAGCAGGGTTTTGAAAAGTATGAGGGTAAAATAGAACACAATTTTGAGCAAGCAGATGAGGAGTTTTCCGAAGTTACAAAGGCTGAACAACCGCAAAAACCCAAAGCAAAAAAACAGACGGTCAAAAGAACTAAAAAAACCGAGGTTTCAAAGGAAAACAAACAACCCAAGCCAAAGGGCAGACCAAGAAAAAATCCTGAGCAGGTGACAGAAAAAAGCAAAGAATTTGAAAACCTTTTTCCCGAAAACAACCAACCACAATATGATGAGCTGGCAGGACTTGTTAATGATATATGTAGCATGACCGAAATTAAAAAGGTTCAAGCTTTAATCCAAACAATGCCTACCAAACAAAAGTTTTATCATGCTACCATGAGGCTTTTAGGTCAGAAAAAAGGTCTTGAAGTTTACAGCAAGATTAAAAAGAGTTATGCCGATATAAAGGCAATAAAATAATACTACTTTGTTTTGTGCGATAAACAAGTGTATGTAAAATATCTTTGCTTTCCTCGCTGCTGGCGGGGAAAGCAATTGTTTAAAAGCAGTGATTTTAATAGGTGAAACGGTGAGAACCTATAACCATTGCTGTTGGTTTGGAGTGCATATAACTGTTGGAAGTTTTATTTGGATTGTAGTAATAGATACAACCGTTGGTTGGGTCCCAGCCGTTTAAAGCGTCCTTTGCGGCGTTGTAGGCATTTGAGCTTACCGCTTCGTTAAATTGTCCATCGGTTACGGCAGTAAATGCTCCGTTCTGAAAGATTACCCCAGAAAGGGTGTCGGGGAAAGAAGGGTGTTCTATACGATTTAAAATTACAGCACCAACGGCAACCTGTCCTTCATAAGGTTCGCCTCTTGATTCGGCAGATATAATTCTTGCTAAAAGGTCAATGTTGGCTTTTGTTGCAGCAGGAATTGTTCCAACGGTTATTCCCATTGCGTTAAGTGTTTGCTTGTTGGCAACACCTGTTTGTGCAAGTCCTTTTATCTTTTGAAATTTCTTTACTCCGGCGGCGGTTTTTTCACCATAATATCCTGTAATGCCCGAATTGTAAAGTCCCCAGTCGGTTAAAAACTGCTGTATTGCCTTAACCTCTGCACCGCTTGAACCTTGCTGTGACACAACACTTAGGCTGTCGGGTGAAATTGTTATCGCCGACAAAAGCATTAAAGGGGCAAGAGCAACGGCAAGACTGCGGAAAAATTCACGAAAATGTTTTTTCATAATAATCCTCCTTGTGAGTTAATTTGTATATGTTATACCCAATAAATGCGTTATTATGAAAAATCTTAAACGGAAAAAATTACTTTTCTTGGCTAAATACTTTAAGGAGGTGATAGAAATGTATGGTTTTTGACCGAATAAAAAATAAAGATTTATAGATAATAAAGTAAAGGAGTTGGAAAATTTTTTATGATTAAACTTGCACACTATTTGAAAGGATATGTCGTACAAAGTATTTTAGGTCCTTTGTTCAAGCTGATTGAAGCCTGCTTTGAGCTTATTGTTCCTTTTGTTATGGCAAATATAATTGATGTGGGAATAAAAAATTCCGACAAAGACTATATTTTTAAAATGGGCGGAGTGTTGGTTTTGCTTAGCTTTCTGGGGCTACTTTGTTCGGTGACGGCACAATTTTTTGCCGCCAAGGCTTCAATGGGGTTTGGCACGGCTTTAAGACGTGATTTATACCGCCATGTCAACAGCCTTTCGCATCTTGAAATTGACAAATGCACCACCTCAGGGCTTATTACAAGAATGACCAACGATATAAATTCGGCACAATCGGGAGTAAATCTGTTTTTACGACTTTTCACCCGTTCGCCGTTTATAGTTATCGGTGCGGTTGTTGCATCTTTTAAGATAAATGCAAAGCTTGCTACTATATTTCTGCTTGCAACGCCACTGCTTGCACTTGTTATTTTTGGAATAATGCACCTTACCATTCCGAAATACAAGCTTGCACAATCAAAGCTTGACAAAACTTCTCTTATGACAAGAGAAATTCTGGAGGGGGCAAGGGTTATCAAGGCTTTTTCAAGGCAGGAGGAAGAAATAGAACAGTTTAACAGCAACGCTGAACAACTGCTTAAAATTCAGCTTGTTTCGGGAAGAATTTCAGCAATTATGAACCCTGCTACCTATCTTATTGTTAATATTGCTACTGCATTTATAATTTGGTTTGGCGGAAAAACCGTTTATATTGGTGGAATTGAGCAGGGCGATGTTGTGGCACTGGTGAATTTTATGTCGCAGGTTCTTCTTGCTCTTGTTGCCCTTGCAAACCTTATTGTTATGATGACAAAAGCACAAGCATCATCTATAAGAATACTTGAACTTTTTGATATTAAGTCTACCGTTGCCGAAACAGTTTCTCAGCCAATTAAAAATGCAAAATCAGAAAACAAAATTGAATTTAAAAACGTTTCATTTTCTTACAATAAAGACAGCGAGGTTGCACTTAAAAATATTAATTTTGAAGTTAAAAACGGTCAGACGGTTGGAATAATCGGTGCTACCGGTTGTGGAAAATCTACACTTGTAAACATGATTTCAAGATTTTATGATGCAACCGAAGGAGAGGTACTTGTGGACGGTGTAAACGTCAAAGATTATCCTTTTGAACAACTTAGAAACAAGGTTGGAATGGTTTTGCAAAAGGCGGTACTTTTTGCGGGAACTATAAGGGACAATATGCGTTGGGCAGACGAAAACGCAAGTGACGAAACTATTTATAAAGCCCTTGATATTGCACAGGCAAGAGAGTTTGTTGACGAAAAGGGACAAGGTCTTGATTTTGAGATTGCTCAAGGCGGTAAAAATCTTTCGGGCGGTCAACGTCAAAGACTTACAATAGCAAGAGCATTGACAAGAAAACCAGAAATTTTAATTTTGGACGATTCTTCTTCCGCCCTTGACTTTGCCACCGATGCAAAACTTCGTCAGCAGATTGCCCAAAACAGCGACAATATGACGGTAATAATAGTTTCGCAAAGAGCAGCAGGCATAAAAAGTGCGGATAATATAATTGTTCTTGATGATGGCGAAATTGTAGGAATGGGAACACATCAGCAACTTTTGAAAGATTGCGAAGTGTACAAAGAAATTTGTGAAAGTCAGGGGGTGGAATAGATGAAAGATAAAAAGGAAAATTCTTTCCAGATAATAAAGCGACTTATTAAATTTTCTGCACCCTACAAGGGACTTTTTGTTATGTCGCTTGTGTTTGCGATTATAAACGTTTGCCTTACCCTGTATGCTCCAATAATTGTGGGCAAGGGGATTGACCTTATTGTTGAGAGGGGAAAGGTCGATTTTGAGGGGCTTAAGCCGATTATAACCAATTTTGTTATAGTTGTTGCTATAACAGCGTTATCCCAATGGCTTATGACCTTATGTACTAACAAAATAACCTATCTTACGGTAAGAGATGTAAGAAAGAAGGCTTTTGACAAACTTGGAAACGCAAAAATTTCTTTTGTCGATTCACACAGCCACGGGGATATTATAAGCCGTATTGTAACCGACACCGAAACCATAGCGGACGGACTTTTAATGGGCTTTAATCAGCTTTTTACCGGTGTGCTTACCATTCTTGTAACCCTGTTTTTTATGGCAAGAATAAACCTTAAAATAACCCTTATTGTGGTGCTTTTAACCCCTGTTTCGCTTTTTGTGGCAAGATTTATTGCCAAAAATACTTTTGATATGTTTTCGCTTCAGTCAAGAACAAGGGGCGAGATGACCTCGCTTATAGAAGAAATGATTAATGCACAAAAGGTTGTAAAGGCTTTTGGCTATGAAAAAAGAGCCGAAGAAAGATTTGATGAGATAAACGGCAGGCTTGAAAAATGCGGTGTTAGAGCTTTGTTTTTCTCCGCACTTACAAACCCCTGCACAAGATTTGTAAACAACCTTGTTTATGCAGGAGTGGGAGTGTTTGGTGCTGTAATTGCCGTTGGAGCAAGCATTACGGTAGGCGACCTCACCTGCTTTTTAACCTATGCAAACCAGTACACAAAACCGTTCAATGAAATTTCGGGGGTTGTGACCGAACTTCAAAATGCTTTTGTTTGTGCAAAGCGTGTGTTTGAAATTATTGACGATACCCCAACCGAACAGGATACCGAAAATGCTTATGCCCTTACAGATATAAACGGTGATGTGGATATTGACAATGTTTATTTTTCCTATACAGAAAATCAAAAACTTATTGAAAATTTAAATCTTCATGTAAAATCGGGTGAAAAGGTGGCTATTGTTGGTCCTACTGGTTGTGGAAAAACTACT
>CANRLN010000048.1 GCA_947631445.1 uncultured Clostridia bacterium | reverse complement strand
AAAAATCTCCAGCACTGTCAGAAAGTTTATTAAACTTTTCATTTACACAGCCATATTCTTTGTGGGAAAATTCAAAAGAGCCATTGTCTTTAAGGTTTGCTTTAAAATGACAATCGGATTTGTTTTCGGGACTGGTAAGTATAATTTGTTTTTCGTCCTTGACCGAAAGTAAAAGCCCCGCAAGTTCATTTTGAATGGTGCAAGTTTTTCCGTCAGCTATGTAATTATGATTTTGTTCGGTGCAATCCTCCATAAATTTCATAAGCAGACCAACACAATAGGAAACAATAAGTTTAATTTCCGAATCTGCTACACGTTCAAAAACCTTAGGGTCGCAGGTGGATATATCCTTGGCATCTTTTTTTGCATTTTTGCAAAGTTTGCCAGCCACTGCTGAAAAATCGGCAGTTTTAAAAGAGTTTTCCGCCCGTTTGTCGGTGCTAAATTTGGATATATTCGTTCGCTTTACAAAATTGTTTGCATAGTCTACAAAAGCATGATGGGTGTTGCTTGATTTTTCTTGATATTTAAGACCACTTACAAGGGGCGAACAACCAAGGTCGGCGAGCATACAACAGGCTTTTCCCAAAAAATTAAAAGCTGGTGCGGTTTTACCGCTTTTGTAAAGGCAAACGGCAGAAGTATAAAATCTTTCAAGTGAAGTTCTGGAGGTGCTATAAAGTTTTCCTGCCGAATTTTTGTAATATCCGCCTTTGTCTTTCAGTTCTTTTCCCTTTGGGGTGCAACAAATATAATATCGTTCGGATTTGTCCTTTGTGTTTCGGTCGTTTTCGTTTGCCCCAAGGATTATAAGTTCGTCCGAATGTTTATAAAATTTATCCGCTTTGACAGAATTTTCTCTTGCAAGCTTTAACGAATATTCTATAATAGATTCGTGTGTTTTTGCAAACCATGCCTTAGCGGTTTTTTTAGTACGTTTTGCCACAGCAAAACTACACAAGGCAAATGCCGTTAAAAATTTATAAAGTTTCATTTCTTTTTGTCCTTTGCTAATTTTTAAAATAAAGAATTTATAAACGAATTTACAATGCCAATTAAAAGTCCTAAAACTCCGCCTATTACCACAAGTGAGTTCATCTCTTTGTTGGCAATTTCAAGAATAATCTTTTCAAGCTGGGCGGCATCAAAATTTCTTATCTTTTCGGTGCAAATTCCCTCAACATCAATGGCGGAAATAATTTGTTTGCTGTGATTATGAACCACCTTGTCGTATCCTTCAACAATCATTTCACATATTTTTTCAACATTTACATCAATCTGCATTTTTTTCAAAAGTTCCACGGGAGTAAATTCTTTTGTTTCTGCATATTGAGTGGTTATAAAATTATGGATAAGTTCGCCTGAACGCTCCTGAATAGTTTCGTTTATAAATTTTACAACCTCGTCATGTGCTGATGCAATCACCGGATTTGCCACCATAAGTATCATTGGATTAAGTTTGGAGGTTATCTTTTCGGCGGCAATAGCAAAAAGCTGTTCGCCTATGTCTGCCGTTTTAAGATATTTGTCAATCTGACTGCACATCTGTTCGTCCATTTTTTCAATAGCTTTATCAATGCTTTCACTAAGTTGAAGTTCTTCAAAAAGCTGGTTGAATGTCTTTTCGTCCTGATAATATTTAAAGATAATTTCCTTTGCCACCTCTTTTATTTTTTCGTGGGCAAGGTCGGAGGTAAGAGCTTGTTCAAGGGTGGTTTCGTCAAGCAGGTTGTCGGCTATTGACTTTCCAAGAGCCGAGGCAATACGTTCTTGTTCTTTTGGAATAAGCCCAGGGGTTAGCGGAAGTTGTTTTTTGCCAATATAAACAGGTTTTAGTGGGTGGAACAACATTCTAAGAGCGAGATAGTTAGTTCCAAGCCCGATAACGCCGCCCAAAATTGGGGTTAATATATATTCAATCATTTTCTGTTCCTCTTTTTGTTGTTATTTTTCTTTGTTTTCTTTTTAACACTAAATCCAAAACTACCGAGTTGTTTTCCAATAGAAAAATACTGCCCATGAGAATAGGCAAGTAGATTTGCCTTTTCAAGGGCAAGTCTGCCGTTCTTGTCCAGAATTTCTTCCGCAACGTCAACGCTTACAATCTGTGCTATAAACATATCGTGTGTGCCGAGCGGTATAATCTGGGTTACCTTGCATTCAATGTTTATTGGCGATTGGTCAAGGGTTTGAGCGTCAACAGATTTTGCGGGAGAGGTTGTAAGTCCAAATTTTTCAAACTTATCAACATCTTTTCCCGAACGCACTCCACAAAAATCCACCGCCCTTACAAGTTCGGTTGTTGCAAGATTGATAACAAAGCTTTCGGAATTTTTTATAATATCATAAGAATATCTTTCGGGTCGCACCGAAATATAGGTCATAGCCGGTCGGGTGCAAACAATGCCCGTCCATGCAACAGTAAATATATTTTTCTTTTCCTCATGCTGGCAGGTTATAAGGGTTGGCGGAACTGGGGCAAGCAGTGCAGAACCTTTCCAGTTTTGTTTTTTTTCATAGTTTTTCATAGTTTACTCCATAGCACTTTTCATATAGTTTGTTATAATCGTCATATAATCCTTGGGTTTGATTTTCCAGTAGCCAATAGTGTTTGATATATGGCACTAAAAGCACCAGAAAAAGCACCGATAGTGGAAGAAAGCAAATCATTTTGGTTATTGCAAAGGCAGAAATCGCAAATATAGTGAGCAGTGCAAAAAGCACCGTTACAATCAAATGCACAAGTCGTTCGTGTGAAAAAAACGCAATCTGCTGTTTGTGATAGTCTAAAATACGTTCCCAGTCTGCGTCCTGCTTTTGAAGTTGTAAGGTTATCCATTTGCGATAGGTTAATATATACTTTTTCATTAACCCTCCCCCTTTTTGTTTATATTTGCTTATAGTATAGCATAACTTTTGTAGTTTGTCAACCTGCTAAATGTCTATAAATTCGCTTTTTTCAACCTTTATATGGTTGCGGTTCACTTTATATTTTTCCATAAAATCGGGGTGCTTTTCCTTTAAAAATCTATTGTATAACCAAAGAACAGCACCGCTGAAAATTGCGGAATTTATAATATTATAATTTTTGCGTGTGCGGTTTGAAAACTTGTATTTGTCTACACTTTTTCCTTTGCTTTTAAGTTTTTCTATTTTTTGTTTTTTTGGCGAAAAGATAAGGGCAAGACCGCCAGCAATAAGAGCAGTAAAAAGGGCTTGTTTGGGGTCTTGGTTGGTATAAAGTGCTACATTTTTCTTTTTAAAAAGCATAAAATTTTTCCTTTCTTTTTACATTTAAACATAAAGAGAACTATAAAAAAGTATCTCCTTGCCACAGGCATAAGAAATAGGATTTATAATTCTATAAATATAATTATATCATATTTTGTTTAAAAAATCAATAGGATATTAAAATATTTTTAAATTCGACTTGAAATTGTTCATAAAATATAGTATAATAAATTATGCAAAAAAATTATTCAGTACAATGGGGTGAATTTATGATTATTAAAACTATTATAACTTTAATTTTGTTGACCGCCATAAGAATATTTGCCGTGCCACTCCCAAAAAGCCTTAATATCGGTAATTTATATGGTATGATTTCAAGTGCGTTTTTAATATTCTATATTAATTTTCAGTCGTTTATAAAAAGTATATCTTTTTTAAACATAGCCTGCACATTGGTATTTTATTGTATCATTGCATTTACATTTTTAGGAGGTATATTCAGCCTGATGATGTTAAAGCAGATTAAAACCAAACCAAAAAACTGTCGGTGCTGTATTGTGCTTGGCTGTAAGGTTATTGAAAATCGCCCCAGCCGAATGTTACGCAAACGTCTTGACAAAGCGGTTGAATATTTAAACGAAAATCCACAGGCAGTTTGTATTGTAAGCGGAGGGCAGGGCAGAGATGAAATGCGAACAGAAGCAGAGGTTATGCGTGAATATCTGATTAAAAATGGCATAAGCGAAAGTAGAATTTTGTGTGAAACAAAATCCACCTCTACTTTTGAAAACTTTGCATTTTCCAAAAAGCTTTTTGGGGAACATTTCAACCAACCTATTGCGGTTATAACTGATGGTTATCATCAGTACAGAGCCTCGCTTATTGCCAAAATGCAAGGGATAAGCACCTGTTCTCTCAGTAGTTTTACCGAACCGCTTTTTCTTCCAACCTATTGGGTTCGGGAATGGTTTGGGATTGTGTTTCTTAAAATTCGACGGTTGTTGGGCGGTGGTTTTTGAAATAAACAGCAGATTCAAATCCTGCAAGCACCGCATTTTCAATCCCTTTTTCAAGACCTTCTGCGATATTATTTGCAATATGTGCATCACTTCCTAAAGAAATATATTTTCCGCCTGCATCTTTAAAAAGCTTTATAATTGGCAACCCTGGCATTGTGTCAGATAAATTTTTATGCGAACAATTTATTTCAAGGGCAATATCTTTTTGTGCCATGTTTTTAAATGTTTCATACATAATATCCTCAAATTTTGAAAGATTTAGGTTTGGCTGATATTTTACTATATACCTCAGCGGATAGGTGAGGTGGGCAAGGATATTAAATTTTCCCCATTCAGTAAGCTTTAGTATATTTTCAAAATATTCTGTCAAAAGCTCATCTATATCAAGTTTTGAATAGTCAAGATAATAAAAATCCTCAAGTGGTGGCATTTCGTGAACAGATGCTATAACATAATCCAGTCTTGGTTCAGCAATAATTTTTTCGGCAGTTTTAACATCTGAAAGAGCCTGCCCGAGTTCAACACCACAAAGCAGATTTAAATTTGGGAAGTCCTTTTTTGCCTTTTCAATGCTATCCATAGATTTTTCAAAATCCGCCTTAAAATTATAGGGGTTGTCTTTGTTTTGGGTTTGATTATAATAGCTGTCGGGAAAAAATCGGTTCACTTCGCAATGGTCGCTTATACCATAGGCAACAAGTCCCAGTTTTTGTGCCTGCTTGCACATATTTTCAATAGGTTCGCTACTGTCAAAAGAGCAACTGCAATGTGTGTGTGTGTCAAATATTCCATTCATATTACAATATACCCCTCTACTTTTTCATGAATATCACTAAGAATATCATTAAATGCTTCAGTAAAATTTTTGTATCTGTATTCACGTCCGTCAAAATATGATATAAACTCGCCATTATCTTTGGAAAAACAAAGTATTTCACCGTCGCCGATAATATCTGCAATCATAACGTAATCCGATGGAAAATCAGGTGTCTTTTCCCATTTATCCATACTTACAACTCTGGAAATATTGTGAAATTCTGCAAGATGTCCGCATAACTGTGTACCGTTTGAAAACAACAAGAACTCCTTATATCCTTTCGGCATAGAAACACCCAGTGATTTTTCAGCCATAGATATTTCTTCATCTGTTGCAGGTGGGTTGAATCTAAAAATCAAATCAAGCTTATTTTCCTCATCTATATCTTCATCAGCCTCAATCTTTTTAACTATGTACACAAGTTCTTCAAGCTGAGATTTTAAACAATTTTCAGAAATTTCAGGAATATACATATATTTTCCTCCTCTATATTTTAAAAATATTTTGAAACATTATAATAATTATATCACAAAAAAAGCATTTTGTCAATTTTTTTCGGCATAATTCACAAAATATGAAATTGTAATAAATTCGTAACAAAAAACGAGGGTTTTTATGTTATAATAAATATGTATTATATTACTGAAAAAAGAAAGATATTATTAAAGGAGAAAATTTATGAAAAATATATACGCCTGCATTTTTGCATCAGCTTTGAGTGTTTGCACTGCTTTTTCGGCAAGTGCAAATTCAAATGTTGAAATGAAAATGCCAGAAAATATAACAGCGGGCGAAAATTTTAGTGTAGAGCTTGTTTTTTCGGGGGACGGTGAAAATGTAAATTCGGTTGCCTGCAATCTAACTTATGACCCCGAACAGATTGAATTTATATCCAGCGACTACGCTTCGGGTGGTGGTGGAAAGCTTTCTATTAATGGCTTTTCAGAAAATCTGGAAAGTACTATGACAATAACCCTTGAATTTACCGCCTTGCAGGAGGGACAAGCGAATATTGCCATTTCTGAATGTAGTATTTATGATGATGAGATGTTCCTTGTGGGTTCGCCTCAGCTTAACCGTAGTTTTTCAATATCCCCAAAACAAGAGGATTCGCAGGAGGAGCAGTCCAAGGCGGAAGAAGTATCGGTTGACACTCAAAGTAGTGCATCATCTTCAAAAGCCGATGAAAATTCAGTTGAAAATAATCAAACCAGCCAAGACAGCAAAAAAAGCGAAAGCAAGCAGGAAACCAAGCCAAAAGAAACCGCAGTTAAGGCAAATGCGAGCGTTGCTGAATCTAAACAGAATAATAGTTCTTTTTTGGAGGAGGAGCAAAACGAATCCTCCGAAAATTCTTCAGAACTTGATGAACAGGAAAATAGCGAGCCAAGCCAAGACAGCTATAATAGCCAGAATGAACAGACGTCCAATTCTTCCGAATTAAAATTTAAAGGGCAAGAAAATTCTTCCGATACAGTAAAATCGCTTATAATTGTTGGTTTGGTGGCAATGCTTGTGGCGGTTTGCATTACTACATATAACAAGAAAAATAACAAGAAGAAAAGATAATAATTGTTAAAATCTCTATAAAATTTATATAAAGGAGTTATAAAAATATGGACTACAAAAAACTTGCGGAAATTGTTTTTCCAAACATTTACAAGGATATTGCTTATTTGGAGGAAAAATTCCCCGAAAGGCAGCTTAAAGAAGGTGCAAAGGTAACCCGTTTTGCTCCAAGCCCAACCGGCTATATGCACATTGGCGGACTTTATGTTTCGATTATTTGCGAAAGAATTTCCAAGCAGTCGGGTGGTGTGTTCTATTTAAGAATTGAGGACACCGATAAGAAACGTCAGGTGGAGGGCGGAATTGACGAGATTATTTCCGCACTTGCCAAGTTTGATATAAAATTTGACGAAGGACCTTTTGATGATGGCTCAAGCGAGGTTTATAAGCCTTATTGCCAGAGTCAGCGTAAAGAAATTTATCAGATTTGTGCTAAGGAACTTATGAAAAAGGGTCTTGCTTATCCATGTTTCTGCACAGCCGAAGAACTTGCACAGACAAGAGCCGAACAGGAAGAAAACAAACTGGATATGGGTTATTATGGCAGGTTTGCAAAATGCCGTGAACTTAGTCTTGAGCAGGTTGAAAAGCTTATAGATGAGGGAAAGCCTTTTGTTGTTCGTCTTAAGTCACAGGGCGACAAAGAACAGTCTGCAGTGCTTTTTGACCAGATAAAGGGCAAAATTGAAATGCCACAGAATATTATGGATATTGTAATTCTGAAATCGGACGGAATACCTACCTATCATTTTGCACACGCTGTTGACGACCATTTTATGAGAACCAACCTTGTTGTTCGTGGTGATGAATGGCTTTCCTCTTTCCCTGTGCATGAAGAACTTTTCCGTTCACTCGGTTTTAAGCTTCCAAAGTATGCACATATTGCACCGATTATGAAGATTGATGCGGAAACTGGCGGAAAGAGAAAAATTTCCAAGCGTAAAGACCCCGAAGCCTCGGTTACCTACTATGCAGAAATGGGTTATCCAAAAGAATCGGTTATTGAATATCTTCTTAACATTGCCAATTCGGCATTTGAGGAGTGGAGAATAAAATCCCCAGAAAAGCCATATGATGAATATCCATTTAAGGTTAAGAATATCCCCACAAGTGGTGCGTTGTTTGATATGGTAAAGCTTGATGATGTAAGCCGTGAGGTTGTTTCCAAGAAAACTGATGAGCAGTGTGCTGAGGAGATTACAGCATGGGCAGAGCAGTACAACCAAAAACTTTATAATTTTATCAATAGCAAACCCCAGGAGTTTGTGAACAGTATTGCCCTTTGGAAAAGAGCCGGAAAGAAAGTAAGAAAAGATGTTGCCAAATGGTCGGAACTTACAACCATGTTTGATTATATTTATACGGATTTTGACGGCGAAATTAAGTATGAATTTTTTGATGAATTTGATAGACAGATTTGTATTGATGTTCTTAAAGAATATAAAAATAGTTATATTCCAGACGCTGACGCCAATGGTTGGTTTGAAAATGTCAAGCAGATAACCGACAAATTGGGTCTTTGCTCCAACATGAAAGAATACAAGAAAAATCCCGAAAATTATAAAGGTTCGGTTGCTGATGTAAGTTGCGTTATAAGAGTTGCAGTTACCGGTAAAAAGAACAGTCCTGACCTTTACACAATCATTGGTGTTATTGGCAGTGATGAAATGAACAGAAGAATTGAAAACGCTTTGAAATATCTTAAGGACGACAGCAATTTCTAAGGAGGATTATTTAAGATGAGCGACAAGAAAGAAAAGGGAAAAAGTTTTGAAATTCCAAGACCTGAATTTCCAAAAAGGGCGGTTATAACCGGTGGTATGCCATATGGCAACAAACAACTGCATTTTGGTCATGTGGGAGGTGTGTTTGTTTTTGCTGATTGCTATGCAAGATTTTTACGTGATAGAATCGGCAAAGACAATGTTATATTTGTTTCGGGTACAGACTGTTATGGTTCTCCTATTGCGGAGGGTTACCGCAAACTTGTTGAGAGTGGCGAATTTGAGGGCAGTATTGAGGACTTTGTAAATAAAAATCATGAGAGCCAAAAGAAAACTCTTGAGGACTATATGATTAGCCTTAACCTTTTTGCAGGTTCGGCATTGGGCGAAGCAGGAAAAACTCACAGCGACTATTCAAAAGAGTTTATAACCAATCTTTACAAGAAAGGTCAGCTTTCCAAAATTGCAACCAAACAGTTTTATGATGAGGACGCAAAGGTATTTTTAAACGGCAGACAGGTTATAGGCAAATGCCCCGTTGAGGGTTGTCAGAGTGAAAAAGCCTATGCAGATGAATGTGATTTGGGTCACCAGTATATGCCGGAAAATCTTATCGACCCCAAAAGCACCCTTTCGGGCAAAACTCCCGTTATGAAAGAGGTTGTCAACTGGTATTTCAATCTTACCGATTATGAACAACTGCTTAAAGAATATTGCGAAAAGATAAAAAAACAAAAAAATGTAAGAAAACTGGTTTCAAACACCATTTCTGAATTTCTTAAAAAACCAGTTATTTATATCAAGCGTGAATTTTCCGAAAAATATGAGCAGGTTAAGAGCCAGCTCCCTGAACATGAATATCTTGAGGAAAAGAAAAAGCCGTCTTTTTCAATAGTTTTTGAAAATCTTGAGCAAAGCGACAAAGCAGCAGCGATTCTTTCAAACAATGGAATTCGTTACAGAACCGGAAAAACCCTTGTTCCGTTTAGACTTACTGGTAATATTCCATGGGGTGTGCCTGCTCCTAAGCTGGAAGATGAGGAGGATTTGACCGTTTGGGTTTGGCCTGAATCCTTGTGGGCTCCTATTTCTTTTACAAAAGCTTATCTTAAGTCAATCGGCGAAAGTGACGACAAATGGAAAGATTATTGGTGCAGTAAGGACGCACAGGTTTATCAGTTTATTGGGCAGGATAATATTTATTTTTATGGTCTTGCTGAAATGGGAATGTTTATGGCACAAAATGAAAACCAGCCAACCGTTGACCCCGAAGATGGACAACTCCAAATTCCTATTCTTGTTGCAAACAATCATATTTTGTTCCTCAACAAAAAAGCGTCAAGCAGTGGAGCCGTTAAACCTCCTATGGCTGCGGATTTGCTTGACTACTACACACCCGAGCAACTCAGAATGCACTTTTTAGGTTTAAGCCTTGGTCAGCGTTCGGTTAGCTTTATGCCCAAACCGCTTAATCCTACTGCCGACCCGAACGAACAAGACCCGGTTGTTAAGGACGGTTTTCTGCTCTCAAATGTGTTCAATAGAATTATACGCACTTGTTTTTACACCAATCAAAAATATTATGGAACAGTTTTGCCAAGGGGCGAAGTTGATGAAAAAATACTTGAGATGTGCAAAAAATCTATTCTTGACTTTGAAAGATTTATGTATCGTTTTGAGTTCCACCAGTGTACCTATGTTTTGGATACTCTTATTCGTCAGGCAAGCAAGTATATGTCCAAAAACTTTGCACAGGCTGACAAGGAAGAAAATGCGGAATTGCGTTATAACACCCTTGTAAATGTTCTCCATATGGTTAAGACGGCAACCGTACTTCTTCATTCTTTAGCACCACTGGGAACTGAAAAAATTGCTGATTATCTTAATATGGGTGAGGAGCTTTTCAATTGGGATAATATATTCAAAACCCTTTCCGAAATGACCGAAGAAGGACACAAACATAAATTCTTAGAACCAAGGGTTGATTTCTTTACCCGTCATTCAAGCCAGTTCGCCGAAAGCGAAGAATAATATTTTCCCCTATTGCTAAATGCAATAGGGGAATTTGCTTTGTTAATTATTTGTTCGCTTATATCAAGGTAAACAAAGATGTTTTTTATTGTTTCACACAGAAATTATATCTATATCCGTAAAATAATATTTTAAAATTTCATAATAGTTTTTGCCGTTTTTCGCCATATAGTTTGCTCCGCATTGGCTCATTCCTAAAAGATGCCCTATTCCGTAGGTGGTAAAGGTAACCGAATTTTCGTCCGCCTGCATCTCCCAGTTCATTGAATTAAGATTAAGTGCAATGATAAAATCTATTCCGCTAATCTGACTTCCAGCAATGTTCACCGCAAGCACACTGCCATTGGGGGAAGTTTTTTCGATGGATATATCCGCTATATTTGCATCAATTCCAATAGCAGATTTTATTCTTGCGTTAAACTCATCTTTGGTGAATTTAACCGTTTTGCTGTATCCTGAAACCTGCTTGTCCCAAACGCTATCCTTTGAAACAAGATAGGGTATATCCGTTCCCCATATATCCTTTGAAGATTCGGTTGTTCCGCTTGAAACTGCATGGAATGCAACCGCTATAATCTGTCCTTCATAGGTGCAGATTTTATCCTCGCATTGCTTTACACATTCTTTTACTTTTTCATAATAATTATTGTAGTTGTCTTTGTAAAATTCCTGTGCTTTTTGCTTTGAAAAATACGGTTGATACAGATTATCATCATAGGAAAAATCTGCTGTGCAAAGTTCTTTTGTGGGGCTTATTTTTTCGCTGTTGTGACGAAATAGTATATAGGTGTGTGCAATAACTGCTTGTGCCTTAAGTGCTTCCGGTTCGAAATCGCAGGGAATTTGGGCAAGCACCGAGCCAACAAGATAATCTTCCATAGTAAGCGTTTCCACTTCGCCGTTTTCGTTTAAGTATCTTACATATTCTGTGTTTTCAAAGGATTGCACATTGTTTTTCAGGGTGGACGAACGAGAGAAGTCTACCACGGCAGTAGGAATTGCCCCTTTTGGAAAAAGAAAAATTCCCATAAGACAAACGAAAATAATAAAAATAACCGTAAAATATTTTTTGTTCATAAGCTTTTTAACCTCTTTCAGTTTATATGATTAATGTATTATTTGACTATCATTTTATCACTTTTAAGGAGAAATATATGTCAAAACAAGGGATTGAATATTAAAAAAATATTAATTTTAAGTATTTCTAAAAATAATTCATAAGTGGTAATAAAATATTCATATAGTTATGATAGTATATGTTATATTAAAAATGGTAATCATATTAAATTAATATGGTTAGAAAATGTTAAAAAGAGAGGTTATCTGATGGAACAGCACGGAATAAGCAAGTTAGATTTAAAAAGACAAAACCGTATGCAGGTTCTTAAAATTTTAAAGCAGAAAGGCCCTGCTTCAAGAATAGATATTGCGGCAACCCTTGCCCTTACAAGAGCATCGGTTACAATTATTACAAACGAAATGATTGAGCAAGGCGTTATAGTCGAGCTGGGCGAATACAAGCACACCCATGAAAAAGCTCCACGAGGAAGAAAAAAAATTCTTATAGATATAAATGATAACTATAAGTTTGCTCTTGGAGTTTATATCGACATGGATATTATAAGTATTGGTCTTTCAACCATTTCAGGGCAGATTTTAGATAAGAAAAATTACGAATTAAATAAAGAATCGGATTTGAATAGTATACTTTCGTATGTTCGTAATGGAATAAAATCTGTTTTGCAAAACAACTGTTTGTCCGAAAATAATATTCTCGGAATGGGTGTTGCTGTATTTCCTAAGATGTATAAAATCCTTGAAATAGAAGAAATTTGTGGAAAATATGATTTTTCCAAATTGGAAAAAAAACTTGCAAGAATAGTTCATGTTCCAATTGTTGCGGACAACAGCGTTAAGGCAGTGGCAATGGCAAATATTGATTTTGTTAAAGATAAAAAAGCTAATCGTGATAATTTAGCGGTGCTTCAATATGGTATGCAATTATATTTTTCCATGATTGGTCTTAATGACTACACAAGCAAATACGATGACTGTTGCACTTTTGTAAACAAGATGATTGTAAACCCCGGAAGCAGAAATATTTGTAGTTGCGGAAGAAGGGGATGTGCCGAATCGGAAATTTCATTTAAAATTTTAAAAAATAAAATTTTGTCAGAATACGAAAGGGACGCCACGCCTATTCTTTATAGATTAACCAATGGTGACAGTTCCAAAATAAACAGCGAAACTATTTTTCATGCCTATCGAAGTGGAGAGAAATCCGTTTGTGATATTATAGAACACGCTATATATTGTACAGCCATTTTAATAAACAATCTTGTTATTACAACTAATCCGCAAAGATTGATTTTGCACGGTGTCCCTATTTCCGATGATTTGTATATTCATATGAAAAAGGTTATAGAGGAGGTTGCAGGAAGGGCAGTTGCCGAAAGGGTTCAGATGAGCAGACTTGACCGGAACATTCTATTTTTAAGCGGTGCTGCTCTTGCCATACGACAGATTTTTTATAACAGCGGCGGAAATATATGTTAAAAAACAAAAAAGCTATTGTATCAATTTGGTGATATAGTAGCTTTTTGTTGTTTTGGTAATGAAATTGTGATGATATTGTGCTGATTTTTATATATATTGCATAAATAAAAATGCAATAATTATGCTTAATGTATAAAGTTTTTATAAAACTATTGCATTTTCAAAAAAAATATGGTAAAATAAAATTGTAAAAAAATTTAGACAAAGGCGGTGCTAAAAAATGGTGCAAATAAATGATGTTTGTGAATTAATAGAATATGCAAGGGAGGTTAATGCTTCGGATATTCATATGAAATGCGGTGCAGAATTGAAATTCAGAATACACGGCAAGCTTGTAACCCCCGATATTGATATTGATGATGCTGATAAACGTGACCTTATAATTTCTATGCTGAACGATGACCAATGGGAAAAATTTAAAAGCGGAGAGGATTTGGACTTTTCTTTCCAGACACCCAGCGAACTTAGATGTCGTGTTAATGTATTTAAGACAAAGGGTTCTATTGGAACGGTTATGCGTCTTTTAAATTCGGGTGTTCCTTCACTTGAAAATATGGGGCTTCCAGAAGTCCTTGGCAAAATGGCAATGGAACCTCGTGGACTTATTCTTGTAACTGGACCTACTGGCTCGGGCAAATCCACCACCCTTGCTGCTATGATTAATGAGGTTAATTTAAAGCGTTCAGAACATATTCTTACAATTGAAGACCCAATAGAATATATCTATGAACCAATCAAGTCCACTATTACACAGCGTGAGGTTGGCACAGATGTAAAGGACTTTAATACAGCTCTTAAATCTGCCCTACGTGAAGACCCTGATGTTATTTTGGTTGGCGAAATGAGAGATTATGAAACAATTTCTCTTGCCCTTACCGCAGCCGAAACAGGTCATCTTGTTATGGCAACCCTACATACAACTTCCGCTCCCCAAACAATAGATAGAATTATAGATTCCTGTCCTCCGCACGCTCAAGAACAGGTAAGAACAATGCTTGCTACTACCCTTAAGGGTATTGTAACCCAGTGTCTTGTGCCAGTAAAGGGCGGTGGCGGTCGTGTTGCCGCAACCGAAATTCTCCTTGGAACAGACGCAGCAATGAATTTGGTTAGAACCAACAAAATTCATCAGATGGATTCGGTTATGCAGGCAGGAAAAGCACTTGGTATGCACACACTTAACTCTAATCTCGCCGAACTTGTAATGAGAAGAAAGGTTGAATTTGCTGACGCACTCGACAAATGCACCGACAAGGACGAACTTAGAAAACTTTGCCCCGGATTTAGAGAATAAAAAAATAAACAAACCGATACTGCAAATATTAAAAATATTGAATAGTATCGGTTTGCTTAAATTAATAATTATATACAATAGTTGTCCGCACTGTTTTCGGTTGCTCGGTCGATGATGTCCTGTAAAGTTATATTGTCTATAACGTTTTTTACTGCTTTGTCAATCTCCTGCCAAACAAACAAGGTCAAACACTCGTCCGCTTTGGCACAATGATTGGCATCGCCATCAAGGCAGGCAACAGGAGCCATAGAACCTTCGGTAAGCCTTAAAATCATTCCTACGGTGTATTCGCTGGGTTTGCGGGTCAGCAGATAGCCACCTTGAGCACCTCGCACACTTC
>CANRLN010000047.1 GCA_947631445.1 uncultured Clostridia bacterium | reverse complement strand
CTCGGACACCTGTCCATATTCTATTTTACTATCGTTTGGCTTTCTTTTGTCTTTCCCCTTACGACTTAATCATTATACCATACTTTTTTGGATTTGTCAAGGGTTTTTTGCAAAAAAATATATATTTGTGTAATATTCTAAAAACAAGCATAGTAATACCATTGTTATTATTGAAAATATACAAAAATGTTGTTAAAATTTACGAATTAGAATGGTTGTTTTTGTAGAACACTACAAAATGATTAGTAAAATTTATAAAAAATATGTAATACTATTGAAAAAAATTAAAAAATATGCTATAATTATATTATTAGTATATAAAAAATTAAATTAAGGAGTTGAGCCAATGGATAATTCGCTTAATAGAAAAAAGATAGCTGTTTTTGTTTCTCAACCGGATTCTATATATCCAACGCAACTTATGTATGGAATAAACGCCGAAGCTTATAAAAACAATTATGATGTGGTTGTCTTTTCAACCTTTGTAAAGGCAGGAGGAACAGACCAGTTTCGTGAGGGAGAAAAAACCATCTTCACACTTCCCCGTCCTGAACTTTTTGATGGTGTTATTGTCATTCCGGACGTTATTCAAATTGAAGGCTGTCTTGATTATATAAAAGACAATTTTCTTAGCAAATTTGATGGGCCAATTACTTTTATTGACTATCATGGTGAGGATTATCATAGCACCAATGGTCAAGAGGAGGTTGAATTTGAAAAACTTGTAAAGCACGTTGTTGAAGAACATGGTTGCCGAAGGGTGGCGGTAATGGTTGGCCCAAAAGACCACGACCATTCTATTTCAAGGCTTGCTTGTATTGAAAAGGCTCTTGCAAAGTATGATATAACTGTAAATCCTAAAGAGGTATATTATGGTGATTTTTGGTATCACAAGGGTGAGGAGGTCGCAAGACAGATACTTGATAAAGACACCTTGCCTGATGTTGTTATGTGTGCCTGCGATGCTATGGCAATAAGCCTTTGTACCGCACTTAGAAAAAAGAACGTTTCTGTTCCCGGGGATTTAATTATAACCGGCTTTGATTGTGAAGGTAGTGGCGTTACCAAACCAATGACAGTGACTTCAATTGCTAAAAACAATGTGTCTACCGGTATAAGAGCTTGCCAATACATCGTAAGTCAGCTTGACGGCACAAACTTTGATGAGCAGGAGGTTTATTCAAGCGATATTGTGCTTAACAACACCTGCGGTTGCAAAACCAATATTGAACAGAAGCTTATTAGTACAAGTAATTTTAATGTGAGTGCTTATGACAACAACCCAAGTGATGTATATTCTGAATTTTATTCGGGGTATAATTTTATGAATGAAAATCTTATGAGTGCTGTTGATATATGGGATTTGCTTTGGAAACTTAGTTATTATACATGGTATTTGGGGGATTTTGAAAATTTGAGCTTCTGCCTTTGTGACGTGTTTGACCGTTCTAATCATGGGCTGGACAACGATATAAGTTCCAGCTATTCGGATACTATATTTTGGTATTACGAACGCAACACTCCTGATAAAGAACCGATTGTTTCGCTTGAGAGAACGTTTAACAAAAGCATGATTTTCCCGAACATATTTGAACCGCACGAAAACCCCACCACATATTATATAATGCCGGTGCATTTTAATGAATATTGTTTTGGATATAGCGTTCTTGAGCAGATTGACCCCGAAAAATATATAAATCCTGTGTTCAGTCAGTGGTCAAGAAACATTACAATCACTCTTGAATCCCTCCGACGTCAGACCAACCTTAAATATATGTACAAGAAATTTGAAGAAAGTACCATAAAAGACCTTGCCACCAATCTTTATAGCCGTAATGGATTTAATCTTTATAGCAAAGAGATGTTAAAGCAATCGATGAGCTATCGTGTTCCGTTTACACTTATTTTGGGCGACCTTAACTGTCTGAAGTATATTAATGATGTGTTTGGTCATGTGGAGGGGGATAATGCAATAAGAAAATCCGCCGATGCTTTCCAGATTGAAGCTAAAGGTTCGGTTATATACTCACAGAAGAATTTCCGCATTGGTGGAGATGAGTTTGTGCAGATTATAGTAGGTAAATTTACCAAAAGCCAATGCAAGGCACATATACGCAAAATAAGAACCTATCTTGACGAATATAACAAAATATCTGGGCTTCCGTATCCTGTATATTTAAGCATAGGTTCGTATTCGGTTGAGCCGGACGCAAACACCACAATTGATTCCATTTTGTCTAAAGCTGATGAGATAATGTTTGAGGATAAAAAGCGTATTAAAGCAGAAACCGGATTTAATCACGAAAGATAAAACAAAAATGTTCCTTGTTTGTGGCAAGGAACATTTTTGGTATATTAAATATAAAAAATTGCCAATAATCCAAAAAAGGATTATCGGCTTGTTTGGTTGCGGAGGCTGGATTTGAACCAACGACCTTCGGGTTATGAGCCCGACGAGCTACCGAGCTGCTCCACTCCGCGATATTTACTTTACTCAGCTTAATCATTATAACACAAAATCAAACGTTTGTCAATAGCTTTTAGCAAAAAAATTTTTATTTAATACTATTTTGTGAAAAATTCATAGTTTAATTCAACTTTTTTTAAAAATAATACCATTGTAATATACCAAAAACAAATTGTTAATAGGCAATTTTTTATAAATTAAACGTTTGGTTTTTGTGCAGTATGATGAATTTAAAACTATTTAGATAAATATCTAAATAATCTATTGACAAAGTAAAATAAATATGATACAATCTAATTAGACTAATTAGAAAATTTTCTAATTAACGAAAGGAGAGAAAAGCCAATGAAGTTTGCCGAAACATTTAAAGCCTTGTCCGACCCAGTCCGCAGGGAGATACTGAATATGCTGAAAAAGGGGCGAATGTCGGCAGGAGAAATTTCCTCTAATTTTGATATGACCGCTGCAACCGTTTCTTATCATTTGAGCATACTTAAAAAGGCAGGTCTTGTGTTTGAACAACGGAAAAAGAATTTTATTTACTATTCTTTGAATACTTCTGTGTTTGAAGAACTTATGCTTTGGGCAGGAAATTTTATTACGCCAAGCATGGAAAAGGAGGTGCAACATGAAAATTAAAAGATATGACATTATAACAACCTTGCTCTGTTTGTGTGCGGTTCTTCCGCCGGTGTTTGTATATGGGGAACTGCCCCAACAGGTGCCGTTGCATTTTGGAATGGACGGAAAACCCGACAGTTTCGCTCCTAAAATTTTTGCAGTGTTTGTTCTGCCGATTGTTATGGCGATTTGCCAATTTGTTTGTTGTGTTTGTTCAAACGCAAGGGAAAAAGAGGGTACTATTCCCAAAGAGATGAACATGGTGGTAAGAACGATTATTCCCATTCTTTGTATTACAGTACAAACAGCCATAACAATGTATTGCCTTAATAGATACACGGATATTTTTCTTATTATAAACTGTATTGTTGGGGTAATGTTTATTGCAATTGGAAACTATCTGCCAAAATGTCGAAGAAACAGCATTGTTGGAATAAAAGTGCCTCCGACCCTTAGAAGTGACCATGTGTGGGAGAAAACCCACCGCCTTGCCGGCTTTGTTATGGTTATTGGCGGATTTTCGAGTTTGATTGTTGGATTTATCGGACTTCCGATATTAACACTTGTGATATTTTCGATTGTTGTGATTGTTCCAGTGGTGTATGCGTTCAGTATAAAAGATGCTTGATTTTGCAGTAGTTAAGCCCTTGTGAAATAAAAACGAAATTGTCTACAATTTTTATAATTGTAGGCAATTTTTTTTGAGTTTAATTCACATGATTTTCACAATTATAACACATTCTTTGTAGACTTTGTATAGATAACAGTTGCTTGTTTGGCAATTGTTACGAATTTGTGAGCAGTATATTGACAAACAGCCGTCAGTATGTTATAATAAGTATATAAAATAAACCATAGCACGTAAAAAAACTTATTAAAATTTCACAACAAACAGCATGGAGGTTATGTCTGTTTTGTTGTTGGTTAAAGATAAAAATTTATGAGGTGGTGTTTAAGATGCTGGGTATTAATGAAAAGGTAAAAAAATTCACAAAAGACAGAAGATTAAAAAAACAGTACACTCTCTTTACGTCGGTGCTTTGTGTTCTGACTGCATTTAGCGTTCTTAGCAGTCTTATAATGCCTGCTATGAGTGCGACACATTTAAATGAAAATGGTAAAGATTATATTTCTAAAGCAGGTGGTAGTTATAAGCCAGAAGCTTCTAAATTGCTTGTTGGCGAGGGTGATTCAACAAATGATATTAGAAAAAATACTATAGCGGAAACAATAAAAGCTGCCGAAGATAAATACGCTTTAGGTATTGCATCTCAATTTAGTGTGTTTTTAAATGGTGATTTCGCCGCAGGTCATGCCGATACAGAGGGCAGAATTGCAGCTAATGGGCAGGTTCTTGGTAAAAAACACAATATTAATAATTGGGAGGGTTATGGATATAATGTAGGTTTAGGACATTATACAGAAGAAAATAAAGAATCTATTTCATATACTTCTTTGACAGGCTTAAGCGGTTTTGCACATATTATTGCAAAAGGAAATGTTGAAAATATTGTTCAAAATCCAGAAAATCAAGGAAATAGAGAAATTGTAGTAGAAAGTGGTAAAAAAGTTGTATGGTGGAATAATGGTAGTCCAACAGATGCGGGTACTGGTTATTATTATACATATGATAGTGATAAACCATTAATTAATTTTGGTAGCATTTTCAGTATGCTTGAACAAAGAAGTGCAATAATTGCCGATAATGCTACATATGTTTCTGGTCAAGGCAAAACTACTGTTACTGTTGATAAAAATAATAATAAAGTTACATTTGACGGAAAAGCCAAAAGTGGTGATAAAGCAACCTCAGTTAATTTCAATATCACATCAAGCCAATGGAATGATATTAAAAGCATGAATGGCGATGTGACGTTTGAATATAAGAACATTCCACAGATTGTAACCAATATTACAGGAAAAGAAGTTTCTAAAAATGGTAATGAGTATTTTACAAATGATGCAACATGGCAAAGCTCTTACATAATGGTAAATGTTGAAGTTCCTGATAATAAAGAAGTAGAGTTTCCACAGCAACGTTTTATTACTACAATTAATGGAACAACTATAAGCAAAGATGATAATAGTGGTATATTAAACAATAAACTTGGTTGTGCATCTTTACTTTACAATTTTAATGGAGCAACAAAAATAACATTGGGTCATGATTTCCAAGGCACTATACTTGCTCCAACAGCTGATGTAACAGATGTAGCATTATATAATCCTGATACTGGAAATAATGATAAATGCCCCGGTCACCTCTCTGGTGCATTGGTAGCAAAAAGCTTTAAAGGCTATACAGAATTTGGCTACCGCCCATATCAAGGTCCTATTGAAGTTGTTGAGAAAACTTATAAAGTTACTATCAATAAGCTTGCTAAGGATATAAACGGAAACAACACAGATACCCACCTTGCAGGGGCAGAATTTAAGATTTATAAGTATGATAATAACACTCGTGGAGAAGAAGTTGCAACAATCACAACCACAGATAACAAAGACAATGATTTTGCAATGCTCCCAGAGGGTAAGTATGAACTTGTTGAAACCAAAGCCCCAGACGGCTATGTTTTAAATACAAATAATAGCATTAAATTTGAGGTTAAAGCACCAACACAAAGGCAAAACGTTAGAAGACGTAATACACAACAAAGTGTAGCATTAACCCCCGAAAGCCAAGCTGAAGTTGTTTTAAACGATAATCCACAGCAAGAGGCAATTATTACAGTTAATGAGCAGGATTTTGACACAACACCCGAAGAAGATTATGGCTTGTTCGACAGTGGCAATGCAAACCCTATTAGGAGCAGAAATAATATGAGATTACTGCATGGGGACGCAACGGCGACTTATCCATATACAGATAGTAATGGTAATGAATTTTCAATAGAAAATATTCTTTCTAATTATCAGTTGTTTGTTAAAAATAATTTTGTTGGCGGAGAACAACATATTGTTGGTGGCATTGCTGTTGGCAATGGTTTTGGTACAGTATATAAAGATGATGGCACAGTTTTATCAACCAGTTTTAATGGACTTCAAGGACAAATTGCACCATCTATACTTCCAGAGTCTAATAATAGTCTTAGTATTGGCAGTTGGTCAAAAGACTATACATATAAAAATAATTCTACTTATTCAGAATTAACTTACCTCAAAAATGACAACAAAATAGATTTTGAAAAAGTTATGTCAGCTATTGAAATTCGTTCTACAAATTTAAAAACAGGTGCTAATGAAATTACATTTAGTGAGGACGAAAAAAATAAAATTGGAAAAGAGGCAATCACCAAGGAAATTAACAGTAACACCAAAAATATCATAATTAAATATGATGATATTAAAAATGCTACTAATGATAAATCGATTACCTTTAAAATTGGAGTTGATTTAAAAAATTTGTTAGAAGGAGGCTATACAATTTCAATTACTGGAATTGATAGCAACGATTTTGACTATTCTACAACATCATGGGGTGGTGCTATAAGATTTATTTGTAATGTTGATATTGATAATAATATAAATGATATCACAGGTAGAAGTGACAGGAGAGATAAACAATTTGACGTTTCTGGAATGAACCTTGTGTTCAATTTTCCAGACGCAACAGGAACAATAACATCTACACACCCTGTGGGTCATATAGTAGCTCCAAAAGCTACAGTTGATGTTAGAACTAACATGGAGGGCGGAATAATAGCTAATAATGTAATAACTCGATGTGAATTACATTTTTATTCATATCACCAAAAAGACGATATAGTTCCTTTTAGCTATGGTGTTGCTATACCAGACAGTTCTTCTACTCCCGACAGTTCCTCTGACAGTTCTTCCGAAACCCCTACCTCACAAGCCAAACTTAAAGTTGTAAAGAATTGGGAAGATAATAACAACAGTAGTGGTCAAAGACCAAATCAAATTCAATTCAAAGTTAAGAGAAATGGCAATGAAGTTGAAACAGTAACACTTTATAGCAATAATTGGAGTTGGGAAAAAGAGTATGAGTATAATTCAAATGATACTTACACTGTTGAAGAAGTTAATGTTGATACTAACAAATACAAAGTAGATTATCAAAATAATGACATTAAACTTGACCCAAACAACGAAAAAACAATCACTATAACCAACACCAAAAAACCCGATAGTTCTTCCGAAACCCCAACAACCCAAAAGGGAAGCATTAAGGTTAAGAAAGTTTGGAACAATGATAATGGCAATGGCAGACCGAGCGACGTTAAATTCAAGCTTTATCGTTCGACAAGTTCAGGTGATATTAATAGTGCAACCGAGCAGGTTGGTGGCGAATATACAATAACTAACAACAACGGCACTTGGGAAACCACAATTAATAGCCTTGATGTTAAAAACTCAAACAATCAACCTTATTACTACTATGTTAAAGAGGTTAGCGTTGGCGGTTATAACATAACTTATGACAATAACAACGGCGTTGAGGCTGGTGGATATTCAACAACTACTCAAGGCGGAGCAACTACTACCAGAACAAAAGTTGATTTGACAGTAAAAACAAAAGAGGATGGCTATAAAGATTATGTATTGCAAGAAAATGCCAATGACGGCGTTAAACTTGAAGAAAATGTTGAATATGTGTATAAAATTACAGCAAGTGGAAGTGATAGTGTAACAATTGGTTGTGATACTTTTAATGGTAATGATGCTTGGAAATCTATTAGTAAGTCCGTACAAAACGGTTCAGAAATAAAGGTAGTAAGAAAGTCTGACGGTGTTTATATTGATAACAATAAGGAGTTTGACGGTTTTTATAAATATTTCTGTTTCCAAGTATCTAATAATACCAAAATTACTAATATTGAGTGCTACAAGGTTACAACTACTAACACTGGCTTAACCACAACCGAAAAGCCAATCCCCGAAATTACAATCACTAACACCAAACAAACAAGTAGTAGTAGTTCTACTCCCGATAGTTCTTCCTCAATTCCCGATAGTTCTTCCGAACCCGATAATCCTCCAACAGGCGATATAGTTTTGACAGGTGGCGGAGAAATTACTGTTTACAACCAAAAAGAAGCTCCAAAAACTGGAGCTTTAGGAATTAACAAACAATGGAAAGATGTTGATAGTCACGTTGTAGATGCTCCTGCTGGCGTAAACGAAGTTGAATTTGAAGTTTATCGTTCAACAAGTAGCATATCCCAGCCTGAAAACTTCCAACCCGACACTTCTTCCACAACAGAGGGCGGAAATACTGGTAATACATCAAGTGGAAAATGGCAAAAAGTAGATAATAAAACTAACGAATATTATAACCGAGATAGTGATTATCCAACAGTTAATGTAAAGTTTAATGGAGATTTCTCACAAGGTGATAAAGTTAAATTTGTAGTAAAAACTAATCAAAGTGGTAAGAATATAAATTGGTCTAAACTGGTTTATACTTCTGGAAGTTGGGATAGTGCAGTAGATGGATTTACTGAGGGCGGAGAACAAAGTTTCCCAGACAATAAAGAAATTTCTTTTGAACATACATTTAGTAGCACACCAAGTGGAGAATATGCTTTCCAAGTTGGCAGAAATAATCAAAATGTTGATGATGTTACAATTGAAGTTTACAAGTGGGTTGCAGGCACTACTACTAATCCTCCTGCTACTACCGACTACATAAACCACAAGGAAATTACACCGAATGTTACAGGAGATTGTATAGGCACAATCAAAGTTACAAGAAATAACGGTTGGAGTGGTGAACTTGCTAATCTCCCGCTTAAAGATGAAAACAATAACGATTATTACTACTATGTAAAAGAAAAAGGTTCTGTAACCGGCTTTAAGTGTGTAGCTTACCAAGGAAATGGAACTAAACTTACCGAAAGTCAAACAGCAAGCATCACAGTTACTAACGAAAAAATTGAAACAACTGGCGTAGTAATGCCATCAACCGGTGGCGTTGGTAATTCTAAATTCTATATCGCAGGTGCAGGAATTTCAATTATTTCTCTTGTTTTGTTTGCTCTTAAAAAGAAAAAACATACCTAAATCAATGGCATCGCCCGACATCTGTCGGACGGTGCTATTTCCTTTTTATTTCAAAAATATTAAGGGTTTATTAGCAATAGTCACAATTGATAACCTTTTTAATTGTGCAGTTTTCATAAAAATGTGTGTATGTTGTTGGCGAAAGATTGTAGGTTAAAATGCTTGACAAATAATACTAAGTGTGCTATAATAATATACATAGAGAAAGCTATATTAGCTATTAAGTAAAAAAATTAAAAAAAGTGAGAAAGGATTTTTATATATGAAAAAGTCTATTAAATTATTTTTAGCTTCAACTCTTTGTCTTATCTCGGTTCTTGCTGTTGCAACCGGCTGTAAACCTAAGCAGGAAGACTCTTCTTCTTCTGATGTTACTTCCTCTGTTGTAACTGATATTACTACTGTTGATGAGGACACAACCGATGGCGAAACAACTTCAAATGAAATCATTATCGCCGAGGATACTTCAAGCGAGGATTCTGCAGAATAATTTTGCAGATTTCTTATAACCAATTCATGATATACCCCTTTAAAAGGTCATCGCTTTTCCCCTAAAGCGGTGGCTTTTTCCTTTTTTAAAATAATTGTAAACTTATTTTTAAAAATGGTTGACAATTAAGAAATTTTGTGCTATAATATAAAAGTAATAAATATTTGAAAGGTTGTGTGTATTTTGAATAATACAAATTTTAAAACTCAAAAAAATGGAAAAATCTTAAGAATGAGCCTTTGTGGTCTGTTTGCGGCTCTTTGTGCTGTTGGGGCTTTTATTAAAATCCCTGTTCCCGTTTGCCCCTTTACCCTCCAGCTTCTTTTTACCATGCTTGCAGGTCTTTTGCTTGGTGCCAAAAATGGTGCAATCAGTGTTGCTGTTTATGTTGTTGCGGGTCTTGCGGGTTTTCCTGTTTTCACTCAGGGTGGAGGACTTAGCTATATTTTTCAGCCAACTTTTGGATATCTTCTCGGTTTTATCCTTGGAACTTTTGTGACGGGCAAAATTGCCCATAAATCCTACAATCCATCTTTTGCAAGACTGCTTGCCGCTAATTTTGCAGGACTTGCTATTGTCTATATTTTTGGTCTTGTTTATTATTATATTATAAGCAACTACTATGTAGCGGGCAATGGAATAGGAATTAAAGCTTTGCTTTTATATTGCTTTTTGCTTCCTGTTCCCGGAGATATACTTCTTTGTATTCTTGGAGCATTTCTCGGCAAAAGGCTTATTCCTGCCACAAGCAAATACAGAAAGGGAGAATAAAAAATGTCTAAAGGTTTATTTATCACCGCTACTGCCACAGATGCGGGCAAAACTTATATTACAGCATTGATTATAAAAAAATTGCGTGAAATTGGCATAAATGCAGGCTATTATAAAGCTGCACTCAGCGGTGCGGAAAGCGTTGCCGAAAGTGATGCAGGCTATGTCAATAAAATTGCAGGTATCGGTGAAAGTGAAGAAATATTGCTTTCTTATCTTTATAAAAATGCTGTTTCACCTCACCTTGCCTCCAAAATTGAGGGCAACCCTGTTGAACTTGAAGTTGTAAAATCCGCTTTTGAAAAGGTTAAAAATACATATGATTATGTAACCGTTGAGGGTTCGGGCGGTATAGTTTGCCCAATAAGAATTGATGAAAACCATGAAATTTATCTTGAAGATATAATAAAGCTTTTGAACCTGCCTGCCGTAATAATTGCTGATGCGGGTCTTGGGACGATAAACGCTGTTGTACTCACCGTAAATTATATGAGAGATAAGGGCATTGTTCCAAAGGGAATAATTCTTAATCACTATATAAAAGGGGATATAATGCAGGAGGATAATATTAAAATGATTGAAAAAATAACAGGTCTTAAGGTTGTTGCCAAAGTTCGTGACAACGACATCAACCTTGATATTGCCCCCGAAATTTTAAAAAGTCTTTATAAGGAGATTTAGAAAATGAGTGATTTTAATAGTTATGAAAATTGGCAGGAAAGAGATTTAAACCACATTTGGCACCCATGTTCTCAAATGAAAGATTATGAAACCCTAAAACCTATTATTATCGACCACGGCAAGGGCATTTATCTTTATGATAAAAACGGCAAGGAATATATAGATATTGTTTCCTCTTGGTGGTGTAATCTTTTAGGGCATTGTCACCCAAAAATAAATGAAAGTGTCAAAAATCAAATAGATAAGCTTGAACACGTTATTTTTGCAAATTTTTCTCATGAACCTGCAATAACTCTTTGTGAACAGCTTTGTGAGATTATTCCAAAAGGACTTACCAAATTTAATTTTTCAGATAATGGCTCTGCTGCCGTGGAATGTTCCCTTAAAATGGCTTTTCAGTATCAATATCAGCAGGGCAAACCCAAAAAGACAAGATTTATGTGCCTTTCGGACGGCTATCACGGAGAAACAATAGGGGCATTGTCGGTGGGAACAATGGATTTGTATGCTAAAATCTATAAACCAATGCTTATGGATACAATAAGAATAGACGCTCCCGATTGCTATCGTTGTAAATATGGAAAATGTCGTGACAACTGCAATTGTGAGTGTTTTGAAAGTGCTGAAAAATCCTTTGAGCAGTTTGCCGACCAAACGGCAGCGGTGATAGTAGAACCGTTGTTGCAGGGCAGTGCAGGAATGAAAATTTATCCCCCACTTTATATTAAGAAATTGCGTCAGGCTTGCGATAAATATGATGTTTTGCTTATTGCTGATGAAATTGCAACAGGATTTGGAAGAACGGGCAAGATGTTTGCATTTGACCATGCAGGTGTAAGCCCTGATATTATGTGTATTTCAAAAGGTCTTACCGGCGGTTATATGCCAATGGCTATAACCGTTGTTACTGATGAGATATACAACGCTTTCTATGCCGATTATAATGAAGGAAAAGCTTTTATGCACAGTCATACATACAGCGGAAATCCTTTGGGGTGTGCTTGTGCGTTGGCAGTTCAACAGATTTTTAAAGAGGATAATATCCTTGAAAATTCACAAAACAGGGCAATATATCTTAATCAAAAGCTTATGGAAAAACTTGGTGATTATAAGCACACGGGAGAAATAAGACATATTGGTCTTATTAATGCGATAGAGCTTGTGGAAAACCCTAAAACCAAACAAGCCTTTGACAGCAAAAGCCGAACGGGTTACCAGATTTATAAAAAGGCTCTTGAATATGGTCTTTTGTTGCGACCGCTGGGAGATGTAATTTATTTCAATCCTCCGCTTATTATAAATGAGCAGGAGATTGATAAAGCGATTGATATTTGTTGTAGGGCAATTTATGATATTTTGGGGTGAAAAAATATTCCCTCCGCCATGGGCGGGGGGAATATTTAATTATAATAATGTTCCACCACCAATAACCGTGTCGCCGTCATAAAGCACCACGGCTTGTCCAGATGCAACCCCTCTTTGAGGTTCATCAAAGGTTATAAGTAGTTTATCTTTATCCGTTTGAACCACCTTTGCAGGTTGTGCCGTTTGGTTATATCTAATTTGTGCAGTGACATTTATTTCATCATAGATATTGTCACAAGCAATTAGATTAATATTATTCGCTGTGCAACTTGAAGAATATAAATCCTTCTCATCTCCTAAAACAACACAGTTTGTGTTCGCATTTTTGGAAACAACATATACAGGTCTGCCAAAGGCAACACCCAGTCCCTTTCGCTGACCGACAGTATAGCCGATTATTCCCTTGTGAGTTCCAATAACCTCTCCATTTATATCCACAAAATCTCCCTCGGGATAGTTCTTTCCGGTATATTGCTTTATAAAATCTATGTATTTTCCATCTGGCACAAAACAAATGTCTTGACTATCCGGCTTGTGGGCGTTCAAAAATCCAAATTCCTGAGCAAGTTCTCGAACCTGCTCTTTGCTTTCAAATTCTCCAAGCGGAAAGAGGGTGTGTGAAAGTTGCTCCTGCGTCATGGAATAAAGCACATAACTTTGGTCTTTGCCAGTGTTTTTAGCTTTTTTTAATAAAAATCTGCCGTTTGCGTCCTGTTCAATTCTTGCATAGTGTCCGGTTACGATTTTATCATATCTAAGTTCCCTTGACCTTTGATAAAATTTCTGAAATTTCATATATCGATTGCAGTCAATGCAGGGATTGGGCGTTGCACCCGTTTCATAGGCATCAACAAATCGCTGAATTACCTCTTTGTTAAATTCTTCTGTAAAATTAAACACATAAAATGGCATATTTAATTTTCTTGCAACCGCTCTTGCATCTTCCACATCATCAAGGCTACAGCAGGTTTTTCCCCTTGTGTTTTCCACAAGCGAATTGTCATAAAGTTTCATGGTTGCACCGCTACATTCATAGCCTGCTTTTTGGGTAAGCACGGCAGAAACTGATGAATCCACACCGCCACTCATGGCAATTAATGCTTTTTTATTTTCTAAAATTTCTGACATTAGCCCAACCTCAACATTTCATCAATAGAACGTCTTGCATCTTTTATAGTCTGCTCATCAAGAAAAATTTCTTCGCCATATGTACCCTTAAGGCAGTTAAGCACGTCCACAATGGTGGTAAGCTTCATGTTATGACAGACACAATCTTTGGAAAGCGGATAGAACATTTTGTCGGGGCATTTAACCTGCAAATGTTCCACAATGCTATTTTCTGTGCCAATAATAAAGCTTTTGTTATCGCTCTTTTCGGCATAGTCCATAATCCCTGTTGTTGAGCCTACATAGTCGGCAAGTTTTACCACATCGGGAGTACATTCAGGGTGAACAAGCAAGAGAGCATCTGGATAAAGTTCTTTTTTCTTTTTAACGTCATTCACTGTCATTCTAACATGAGTAGGGCAACCACCATGAATAAGCTTAATCTGCTTTTGGGGAATTTGTCTTGCAATATAATCACCAAGATTGCAGTCCGGAACAAACAATATTTTATCATTGTCAATATTGTTTACTATTTTGACGGCAGAAGATGAGGTAACACACACATCACAGAGTGTTTTAAGCTCTGCGGTTGTGTTAATATATGCCACTACTGTATGTTCGGGATAGGATTTTTTCAAATCCGAAAGCATTTCGGGGTCAAGCTGTTCTGCCATGGGACAGCCTGCATCGGGGCTGGAGAGGAACACTCTTTTTTCTGGTGACAATATCTTGACGGTTTCCGCCATAAATCTTACACCACACATAAGCACATTCTTTTGTGGCACTTCTGCGGCACGCTGGCTGAGGGCGAAAGAATCGCCCACAAAGTCAGCCACTTCAAGTATATTTTCCGATTGATAGCAGTGTGCAAGAATACACACGTCCTTTTCCTTTTTAAGCTGTTTAATCTGGTCTGCAATCTGGTTAATCATTTTTTATTCCTCCGTATCATGAACATGACAGCAAGCACAATCGCCTGCACAAAATTCTTCTGTGTTATATTCAATGTTGTGTTTATCATAATAATCCTTAACGGCAGCCTTTACAGCTTCTTCCGCAAGCACTGAACAATGGATTTTTTGAGCAGGAAGACCGTCAAGTGCCTCAACAACCGCTTTGTTGGAAAGCTTTAAAGCTTCTTCAATTGGTTTGCCCTTAATCATTTCGGTTGCCATAGAGCTGGTGGCAATTGCCGAACCACAGCCGAAAGTGTTAAACTTAACATCGGTTATAACATTATCTTTAACTTTGATATACATACGCATAATATCTCCGCATTTTGCGTTGCCAACTTCGCCGATGCCGTCAGCGTC
>CANRLN010000046.1 GCA_947631445.1 uncultured Clostridia bacterium | reverse complement strand
CCGATAAGTTAAGATTAAAGCTATGTAGTGCCGCTGACCAGACTTGAACATTTACATTCCAATAAGTTAAGATTAAATTTTATTTATGGTGCCGCTGACCGGACTTGAACCGGTACGGTATTTCTACCGAGGGATTTTAAGTCCCTTGCGTCTGCCTATTCCGCCACAGCGGCATATAATTATATGCCTTTAAACAACATTTATATTATATCATATTTAATTAAATTTGTCAATAACTTTTTGTTAATAAATTGTAAACAAAATTTTTGCTATTGTTTCTTATTAATAGCAGAAGCTTTTTCAAATAAAAGATTTTATTAAAAAATTCTTTTGTAAGTCGTGTCAATAGTATATTTTAATTATGTATTCTCCAGTATGATATAATATACTGGAAATGGTCAATTTAGGTTGTTAAAAAATTATTTTTATAAGGTTATTAAAAAAATCCTAAGTGTTTAACTATCATAGGCGGAAAAAACATTCTAAATAAATACTATAAAAAATGTTTTTGTTCCCATTCCTCCAGTTGTAAGGGTTGACAATTTTTTTATAAATTTAGTCGTTTTGTTATTTGTTGTTAAAGTGGATACTTTTTTGGACTTTTTTTGTGCAAGTATCCAGTTTTAACTGTATTATCTTGACTTTTCTTTTATGTTATGATATAATAATAAATAGTTTGGGAAAGGGAAATGCAAATGTTACAATAAATGTCAAAAACTAAATTGTGTGTAGTATAAGTATATAATCAAAATATAAAACTGTTAGTTTGCTGATGTTTTGTTTGTTGGAATGATTAATCATGTTGTAACATAGGCAGTGGGAGTATATCATATTTTTTTGTATTGCTACTTTGAAAGCGTATACGTTTTTAGAATTTATTTAAAAGGAAAATTTTAACAATGAAAGAAAACAAGAAAAAACTGCTTATATATGCTCATTATTATATTCCTGATGTCGCTTCTACTGGACAGATTCTTTGTGAACTTGCTGAAGGTATGCTTGATAAATTCGATATTACAGTAATATGTGTTGTTCCTTCATATAATGGAACAGTTCAAGAAAAGTATAAAGGAAAAAAATATTATTTTGAAAAAATAAATAATGTGAAAATTGTTCGTGTTAGAGTGCCTGAATTTAACAAATCAGATAAAATAAGCCGTGTAAAAAATATTCTTGCATATTTTTTCAGAGCTATGTTGGCTACTTTTAAAGTAGGAAAACAAGATTATATATTTACAATTTCGCAACCTCCTATTTTAGGGGGCTTGTTGGGTGTATTTGGTAAATGGGTTAAAAGGGCGAAGCTGATTTATAATATTCAAGATTTTAACCCTGAACAGGTTCTTGCGGTTGGATATTGTGGTAGCAAGCTGGTAACAAAAATTATGATGATGTTTGACAAGTTTTCCTGCAAGCAGAGTAATTTGGTTATTACCGTTGGTAGAGATTTGGTGAATACTCTTAATGGTAGATTTAACAAAAAGCCTCCAAAATGTGTAATAATAAACAATTGGACAAATGAAAAAGAGATTTATCCTCTTAAAAAGAATAATCCAAAAGTATTGGAGTTTAAGAAAAAATATGGTTTAGAAAATAAATTTGTTATAATGTATTCAGGAAATATGGGTCTTTATTATGACTTGGAAAACTTGATTAAGGTTATAAGAAAGTTTAAATCGAATACTAAAACTGCTGATGGCAAAGAGGTTGTATTTGCATTTGTGGGAGCAGGCTCGGTACTTGATAAATTAAAAGACTATGTAGGTAAACATAATATGGAAAATGTTGTGTTTATACCATATCAAGATAAGTCAGATTTAATCTACAGCCTTAATGCGGGAGATGTGCATTGGTGTGTTAATGCAAAAGGTATAAAGGGAGTGAGTTGTCCAAGCAAGTATTATGGATTGGTAGCTTGTGGAAAACCAATTTTAGGTGTATTAGAGAAAGGCTCAGAAGTTAGATTGCTTATAGAGGAAACTAAAGGTGGACTTGTATGTGACCCTAAGGATTATAATAGCATTAAAAAAAATATACAATGGTTTTTGGATAACGCAAATAGTGATGCAATGACTGCAATGGGAAAGCATGGATATGACAACTTGATTAAAAATTTAACCAAGGATAAAAGTATTAAAAAGTATAAAGATGAGATTTTGGGGTGTTAGTTAGTGAAAGATATAAAAAATATTATTGTGTGTTTTTTGTCATTAATTAATGCAATAGTATCTAAGAAGAATATTATTATTTTTAACAGTTTTCCAGATGTGTCTGATAATTCGTTGGCTTTGTATGAATATATAGTAAAAAGCAGAAAAGATATTTTTAAAAAGTATAAATTAGTATGGACAGTTTCTAAAGGAAATATTAAAAAATGTCAAAAAATTTTGAGAAAAAGAACAAAAATTGATGAACACATTGTGGTAGAAAAAAAGTCTATAATGGGTTTTATTTATTTTTTTGTTGCAAAATATATTTTTTCTACGCATGGTTATTTTTCAATGATAGAAACTTCCAAAAAACAGTTGCATATTGGTTTATGGCATGGTATGCCATTTAAAGTTATTGGAGCTGATTTAAAACATGCTAATGGCAAGATAGATAATGCAGATTTAACTATTGCATCTTCAAAATTGTTTAAACCAATAATGTCACATGCTTTTGGCATAAAACAGTCACAAACCGTTATTACTGGACTTCCAAGAAATGATGTATTGCTTCAAAACAATAATTTTTTAAAAAAACTAGATATAAATGAAAAATATAAAAAAATTATAGTATGGTTGCCTACTTATAGGCAATCGGTTGTTGGCGATATACGTTTGGACGGGAATTTAAATTCTTTTGGTTTTTCAGAAATTTTAAAAAATCATTATGATAAATTTTTAGGTATTTTGAAAAAAAACAACTATTTATTAATAATAAAACCACATCCTATGGATATGCTTTGCAACGAAGAATTTAAACAAAATAACAATATAAGAATAATTAAGAATAGTGACTTGGATAAAAAGTGTGTTACTTTATATGAGTTACTTGCAAGCTGTGATTGTCTATGGACAGATTATTCTTCAGTTTTTATTGATTTTTTAATTACAAAAAAACCAATTGCATTTGTTTGTGATGATTTAGAAGAATATCAAAAAACGAGGGGATTTTTCTTTAATCCTCCACGTGATTATATGCCTGGAGAATTGATTGAAAATTATAATGAACTTATTAATTATTTAAACAATATGGATGCAATCAATGCTAAGTGGGTAACTAAAAGACAAGAAATTTGTAAATTAATGAATAAATATTGTGACAATAAATCTTGTGAAAGAATTTGTAATCATTTTTTTGGAAATGAGGGGAATTGATTTGAGTAGTAATTGGTTTAAAATAGTATTAAAAGCTACCAAAGTTGAATATGGCAAAAGCCTTTTGCTAAAAGGTGTTCCTGTCATATTTAATAAAAGTAGTGCAAAACTTAAAATTGGAAATAATGTTACTATTAAAAGCAGTTTTTTGAGCAATTTGGTTGGACTTTATAGCAGAACTATTATTGTTACAAGAACTCCTAAGGCAAAAATTGAAATTGGAAATAATGTTGGCATTTCGGGAGCTACAATTTATGCAAGAAAAGGCATCAAAATAGGTGATAACACACTTATCGGCGGGAATTGCAAGATAATTGACAACGATTTTCACCCCATTGAAATTGAGGCACGAAACGCTGATGATAAAGATAAAATTAGGACAAAACCAATTATTATAGGCAAAAATTGCTTTATCGGTTGTAATAGTTTAATACTTAAAGGTACTGTACTTGGTGATGGTTGCGTTGTTGGAGCAGGTGCGGTGGTTAGTGGTAGATTTGAGGATAACTGTATTATTGCAGGTAATCCTGCTAGGGTGATTAGGAGGTTAGAGAAAACAGATGGCTAAAAAAAGGATTTGTTTTATTGCACAATTCCCACCACCAATACATGGATTATCGAAAGCGGTTGAAACATTATATAATTCATCACTTCAAAATGAATTTGATTTAGAAAAAGTTGATATAAAAAATAATAAATATTTTTTGAAAAATTTTATTCGGATTTTTAAATCTAAAGCGGAACTTTTCTATTTTACAATTAGTCAAACTAAAGGCGGTAATATTCGTGATTTAATTATTCTTAAATTACTTGAAATTCAGCATAAAAAGTGCATTATTCATCTTCATGGTGGTTATTATCGACAATTAATTGATAATGATTTACCCAAATGGCAACGTAAACTGAATTATAAAGCTATTGATAAATTATCTGGAACAATTGTGCTTGGAAATTCTTTGAAGTCTATATTTGCAGATATGTTACCAGATAATAAAATATTTGTTGTCCCTAATTGTGTTGATAGTGAATATTTAATAAGCAATGAGGAAGTTGATAAAAAAATTTCATGCGAAAATAGTAAAAAAGTTAAAGATGTATTATACTTAAGCAATTTTATTTATAGTAAGGGTTATCCCGAAGTTTTAAAAATGGCAAAATTAGAAAAGCAAAGGTGTGAAAAAATTTCTTTGGAAAAGCCATTGGAAAATAAAAAATTACATTTTCATTTTGCAGGAAAATTCTTTGAAGATAAAGATAAAAGATTTTTCTTTAATTATATAAAAAAATATCATTTAGAAGATTATGTTACTTATCATGGAGTTGTAAATGGTGATGAAAAAAGAGAACTTTTAAATAAGTGTGATATTTTTATTTTGCTTACAAGATATCCAAACGAAGGGCAACCTATTAGTATTCTTGAAGCAATGGGAAATGGTATGATGATTGTTACAACTAATCATGCAGGTATTCCAGATGTTATTGAGAATGATAAAAATGGCATTTTGATTGATAAAGATAATATTGATATTAAAAAGCTTTATAATTTAATACTTAACAAAATTGATTCAAATAAATTAATATCAATAATGGAAATTAATAGAGGAGAAGTTAAAAATGCTTTTAATCAAGAAATTTATATTGAAAATATTAAGAACATTTTTGAAATGTAGGGAATTAAGATGAAAATATTAAAAGAAGAAAATATGATTTTGAAATATTTAAATTTACATAAAAATTTATTGGAGCGTTAAAGATTATGAGAGATTTTAACAGTAGAAATATTTTAAAATTGTATTTTAATAGCAAAGGAAATCAATAATAGAAAAATGATTGGATAGAAATATATATGAAAATCAAACTCAAACTCAAAAAACCAACTAAAATAATTATTTTGTCAATACTATTGTTTTTTGTAATATTATTGATATTACCCAACAATTCTCCTAAAAGCCTTACAATGTCAGAACTTTTGATGTTTTCTATAATAGCTGTTGTTTCAATAATAAGCATTGTAATAGAGTACACTAAATATTCAATTTCATTAAACTTGATGCATTGGATTTTTATGCTCTTTTTCTTTGTAATACCTCCAGTTGTGCAAATTTCATTTGATTACAAACCTTGGGGAATTTATCAATCTTCTCAAGAGATTATTTTTAGTTGTTCACTTATACTTGTTTGGATTTTCTTTTATAAAATTGGAAATTTCTTCGCTTCAAGTTTAGCATTAATTCCTATTAAAAACTGTTCAAAAAACGACATATCTAACTTAAATATGTTTATTGTGACCTTATTAAATTTAATCTGCACAGCAATAGTTGTAAAATTAGTAGGATTTAGCAATCTTTTTTCAAGGGCGACCAGTGGCTTAAAAATTGAAGGAGAAAATTCAAAAACAATAAGTATTTTAATATCAAATTGTACAAAAGCTTATATAACTTTTGCTTGTTCGTTACTTTTGGTGCAAGTAATTAGAAAAAAATCAAATTCAAAAAAATATTTGTTTATAAATTTAATCTTCTTACTAATTGCTTGTTTTCCGACAGGTATGGCAAGAAATAAAACAGCTATTATTTATTTTGGTCTTTTTTTGACTTTGTGTTATATAAATCCTAAAAAACTTAAATCAAGTGTGATACCTATAATTTTGTTTTTAGGGGGATTTATAATAATCTTTCCGGCTATAAATGTTTTTAGAACAGTTGATTTTAAAAATGCTTCTTTTACAGAATCAATTATAAACACCTTGGACTCTTTTACTAAAAATTATCTTTCTGGAGATTATGATGCATTTTCTGTTATAGGAGATGTAACAAAATATGTCAAAGAAGAAGGTATAACCTATGGGTATCAGTTATTAGGTGTTCTGTTATTTTTTGTTCCAAGAAGTATTTGGCACACCAAGCCGTATGGCTCTGGTCAAACAGTCTTTGAGTGGCTGAATCAACCATTTACTAATATTTCTTGTCCATTGCTTTCTGAAGGATATATTAATTTTGGAGTTATAGGTGTTTGCTTGTTTGGATTTACATTTGGCTTTTTGGCTAGTTACATTGATAGAAACTTTTGGAACAGGATTTTAAAAAATGGTGCAAGTGTAGATTTCATTGTTCTTATATATCCCTATTTATTGACTTCGTTCTTTTTTATGATTAGAGGAGATTTACTTTCATCATGGGCATATACATTTGCGTTTGTTTTTATTTTCTTTGTAAGCACAAAAATATTAGATATAAAATGAAAGAAGTTATATTAATGAAAAAGATATTATTTATGACAAATTATCCCTCTCCATATAGGGTGCATTTCTTTAATGAATTAGGCAAAATGTGTGATTTAACAGTGTTTTTTGAAGAAACACCTAAAGAACAAACTCATAGAGATAAGGATTGGTTTTGCACGGATTATACCAATTTTAAAGCTGTGTTTTTAAAGCAACATAAATTAAAGCCTCACAAGGTCTTTTGCCCTGAGGTTACAAAATATATAAAAAAAGGTTATGACCATATCATCATTGGTGTATATTCTACATTTACAGCAATGTATGCCATTATGTATATGCGTTTGCACAAAATAAAATATATGATTTCAACTGATGGTGGAATGGCCAAAAACGGAAAAGGCTTTTTTGAAAAGTTTAAAAAGTTTTTAATTGGTGGAGCTTGTGGTTATTTTAGTCCCAGTAAAGTATCTGATAAATATTTAAACTATTATGGAGCAAAAAAGAATAACATTCATAGGTATCCATTTACATCACTTTATCGAAAAGATATTTTAGATAATCCACTTAACCAAGATGAGAAAACTGCTTTAAAGAAAAAGTTAGATATAAAAGAAAATAAAATGATTTTGTCTATCGGACAATTTATTCATAGAAAAGGCTTTGATATTTTGATTAAGTCTTCCAAAGATATTAATGATGATATTGGAATTTATATTTTAGGTGGAGAACCAACAAAACAATATTTAGATTTATGTAAGAAATATAATGTTGAAGACAAAATTCATTTTGTAGGATTTAAAACTGGTGAAGATTTAGCAAACTATTATAAAGCATCTGATTTATTTGTATTGCCTACAAGAGAAGATGTATGGGGGCTTGTGATAAATGAGGCTATGGCATATGGATTGCCAGTGATTACCACTGATAAGTGTGTTGCTGGGCTTGAGCTTGTAAATTCTAAAAATGGTAAAATTATACCAGTTAATAATGTAAAAGCCTTGTCGTTGGAAATAAATAAAATACTAAGCTTAGATGATGATAGTATTAGAAAGTTACAAGAAGTAAGTTTGAAAAGAATTAAGAAGTATACATTTGAAAATATGGCAAAAGTGCATATGGATATATTAAAAGATTAGTAATATAAATTTTTCTATTTAGAAAAAGGAGTTATATGAATGAAAACAATTAAAATAGCATTTTCGGGGATGGATGGCGATTTCAATCCTAAGAATAATTTTATAGTTAATGCCTAAATCATTTTGCAGAACAAGGGATTATTGCATTAAGAAAGATTTGCTGAAAAAAGTAGGAGCATATTCATTTTATAAAGATTTTTATGAAGATTTAGATTTGCTTATGCGTATAGCTGAATCTGGCACAGAATATTATTGCACATATTATTATGGCACCGCTTATAGGCAAACAGAAAATGGACTTTCCAAACGCCCCAGAAGCGAGCATGAAAGTACAATAAATGAAATTGTAAAAAATTATTATACTAAACTTTTTTTTAAAGACAAATTTAAGTATCACATTGTTAAAATTATGTATGGAATATATGAAGTTTTCAGGAAAACTTGCACTAAAATTATAAAAAGATAGTTAGCTTGCAATTTATAAATAGATAAAATAATTTTCTAAAGATGAAAAAGCATTGATGATAATGAATAGTATATTATTCTAAAAATAATTAATTAAGGTTATATATAAATTTAGAAATATAATAAAAAATAAATCATTAAAAGGAAATTGATAAATATGTATAAAGTTTTACTTTCCGGTGGAAGCGGAAAACGCCTTTGGCCCTTGTCAAATAGCTTGCGTTCCAAACAATATATAAAACTTTTAAACAAAGAAAATACTACAGAACAATGTTCAATGGTGCAGCGTGTTTGGGGACAACTTGAAAATGCGGGGCTTTCTGACAAAAGCATTATATGTGCTTCAAAAGGTCAGGTTGAAATACTTAATAGTCAGCTGGGTGATGTGAATATTGCTGTTGAACCTTGTAGGCGAGATACTTTCCCAGCAGTGGCTCTCTCGTGTGCTTACCTTAAAAGCAAAATGGGAGCATCAGAAGATGATACAGTTTGTATAATACCTGTTGACCCATTCACAGAAAAGCTATATTTTGATACCCTTAAAAGATTGCCTGAAGTGCTTGAAAAGTCAGATGCAGAGGTTGCACTTATGGGTGCAAAACCCGATTACCCATCATCAAAGTTTGGCTATATAGTTCCAAAAGAAGAAAAAGATGGATATATTGTAGTTGACAAGTTTGTGGAAAAACCTGAAAAGCAACTTGCAAAACAACTTATTGCAAATGGTGCAGTTTGGAACTGTGGTGTATTTTGCCTTAAAATAGGCGATATTTTGGAAAAATGCAAACAATATGGTCTTAAAGGCAATTATAAAGAAATGTTTGATAACTATGAAAAATTGCCTAAAATTAGCTTTGACTATGAAGTTCTTGAAAAAGCACAAAAGCTTTCAGCAGTTACTTTTAATGGAATCTGGAAAGACCTTGGCACATGGAACAGCCTTTCGGGCGAAATGTCAACCAATGCAGTGGGCAATGTTCTGGTGGATAGTTCTTGCGAAAATACTCATGTTATCAATGAACTGAATATTCCTGTAGTTACCATGGGAACAAAAAACCTTATAATAGTAGCTTCTTTTGACGGAATTTTAATTGCTGACAAAAGAGAATCCGAAAAGGTAAAGCAGGTTGTTGAAAAAATAGATGCTCCGCCGAGATATGAAGAACGTCGCTGGGGTACTATAAAGGTTATTGATGTAACCGTTGAGAATGGTACATATAATACTACAAGAAAGATTAAGATTTTTGAGGGGCTTAATTCAAGCTATCATTATCATAATTGCCGTGACGAAGTGTGGACACTTCTTGATGGTAATGCAGAAATTATAATTAATGGCATAAAACAGCTTGTTTCAGCAGGTGATGTAATTCGTATTCCAGCAGGTACAAAGCACGCAATAAAAGCACTGACCGAGATTGATTTTATTGAAATTCAGTTTGGTACTTCCATTGCCAACGATGATTTAAATCGAATTACTCTTGATTGGAACCAAATCGAGTATAAATAAGGAGGATTTTTATTATGAAAAAAGCATTAATCACAGGTATTACGGGGCAGGACGGAAGTTTTCTTGCAGAATTTTTGCTTGAAAAGGGTTATGAGGTGCATGGTATAACAAGACGTGCATCAATTTCCAATACAGCAAGAATAGACCATATTATAAATAAAATTACTCTCCACGATGGTGATTTATCTGATTCCAGTTCACTTGTTAGAATTATTTCTCTTGTTCAGCCAGACGAGATTTACAATCTTGCAGCACAAAGCCATGTTCAGGTTTCTTTTGATGTTCCAGAATATTCGGGTGATGTTGATGCTATTGGTGTTCTTAGAATTTTGGAGGCGGTAAGAATTCTGGGACTTACCAAAAAGACAAAAATTTATCAGGCTTCAACCTCTGAACTTTATGGAAAGGTTGAGGAAGTTCCTCAAAAAGAAACAACCCCATTCCACCCTTATAGTCCATATGCTGTGGCTAAACAGTACGGTTTTTGGATTACTAAAGAATACCGTGAGGCTTATGGGATGTTTGCAGTAAATGGAATTTTGTTCAATCACGAATCCGAAAGACGTGGCGAAAATTTTGTTACAAGAAAGATTACTCTTGCAGCGGGTAGAATTGCCTGCGGACTTCAAGACCATCTTGAACTTGGAAATATGGATAGTCTTCGTGACTGGGGTTATGCTAAGGACTATGTTGAATGTATGTGGTTGATTTTGCAACAGGATAAACCAGAGGATTTTGTCATTGCAACTGGCGAACAGCACACTGTTCGTGACTTTACCGAAAAGGCATTTAAAGCGGTCGGTATTGAACTTCGGTGGGAAGGCAAGGGAATTGATGAAAAGGGTTATGATGTAAAAACTGGTAAAATGCTTGTGTGTGTTAATGAAAAATGGTATCGCCCAACCGATGTTGACAATCTTTGGGGCGACCCAACCAAGGCAAAAACCGTTCTCGGCTGGAATCCTCAGAAAACAAGCTATGAACAGCTTGTTGAAATTATGGCAAAACATGATTTGGAACTTGCTAAAAAAGAAGCAGTGAGTAAATAATAAAACAATTTATATTAATAATTATTGGGGCTGTAAAAAAGTCTTTAGTTGTAATATCTTTGTTTGCCCCGCCTATGGCGGGGTAAACAATTAATAGAAATCATTTTACAGCTCCAACGTACATAAATATTCTAAAGTTTAGAAAGGTAATGTAAAATGGAAAAAAACGCAAAAATTTATGTTGCGGGACATAGAGGAATGGTAGGTTCTGCAATTGTAAGAGAACTTGAAAGACAAGGCTATACAAATATTATCACAAGAACACATAAACAACTTGACCTCACCCGTCAGGACGATGTGGAAAAGTTTTTTGAAACCGAAAAGCCGGAATATGTATTTTTGGCTGCTGCTAAAGTGGGCGGAATTGTAGCTAATTCTGAAGCTCTTGCCGATTTTATGTATGATAATATGATTTTGGAGATGAATGTTATAAATTCTGCATGGAAAAACGGCTGCAAAAAACTTGAATTTTTAGGTTCATCTTGCATTTATCCAAGAATGGCTCCTCAGCCAATGCAGGAAAGCTGTCTGCTTACCAGCGAACTTGAAAAAACAAATGAAGCTTATGCACTTGCTAAAATCAGCGGTCTTAAGTATTGCGAATTTTTAAATCGTCAATATGGAACGGATTATATTTCTGTAATGCCTACTAATCTTTATGGACCTAACGACAATTACCATCCCACTCACAGCCATGTTTTGCCGGCTCTTATTCGCCGTTTTCACGAAGCAAAAGTTGAAAATAAACCAAGTGTTACCTGTTGGGGGGACGGCAGTCCGCTTAGAGAATTTCTCTATGTAGATGACCTTGCTAATCTTTGCGTTTTCCTTATGAACAATTATAGTGGAAATGAAACCGTAAATGCAGGCACAGGCAAAGAGCTTACCATTAAAGAACTTACCGAACTTGTTGCAAAGGTTATTGGTTACGAGGGCGAAATCCTTTGGGATACTTCTAAACCAAACGGAACCCCAAGAAAACTGCTTGATGTAAGCAAGGCTACAAATTTGGGCTGGACATATATGACCGAGCTTGAAGAAGGAATTAAACTTGCTTATGAGGATTTTCTTAACAATCCTATGAGGGCAGAAAGATAATAAAAAAATCGTTCCATAAATTATTTATGGGGCGATTTTTTTAATTGATGTGGTGCTATATTTAATCTTATTTTTCAGTTAGGTTTTTCAAAGTTTTTGATTATAACATATTTATTTTTAAATACTACTAATAATTATATATTTTGTTATAATATTAAAAAGCTATACTATAAATATTATTGTAAACGTTTTTATAAAAATCAAGTGTACAAATTATGTTTGAATTAGTTTAATTAAATTGTTCAAATATACAGAAAAATTTGATTTAAAGCTTTTCAAAATTTTTCAACTTGACATTTTCCGTCAATTGTGTTATACTTATAATTGAGTTTAATATTATAGTATTAAATTCATTAAACAAAAATGTTGAATGGATAGGGAATTGTATTTGCTTTTGCGGTAAATACTAAAAATGTCATTTGCATAATGTTTAAAAATATTTGAGGTGAAACAATATGGTTATAACTAAAACTCCATTTAGGATGTCATTTTTTGGTGGCGGAACTGATATGGAAAGTTTTTTTAAGGAATATGGAGGGGCAGTAATATCCACGACATTTGATAAATATTGTTACGTTAACGTTCGCCATCTTCCTCGCTTTTTTGACTATTCAACCGAATTGTCCTATGCTAAAACCGAACGCGTTAAAAATATTGATGATATTGAACATCCTGCTATAAGAAATGCAATGCAAATGTTGGATATGCAGGAACTAAGGCTTACCTATGAGGCAGATTTGCCCGCTCGTTCGGGGCTTGGAACGTCAAGCTCCTTTGCAGTGGGTATGCTTAACGCTTTTTATGCTCTGAAAGGCAAATATGCCAGTAAAAAAAAGCTTGCAAACGAAGCCATTTATTTGGAACGTGAACTTTGCAAAGAATCAGGCGGCTGGCAAGACCAGATTGCTGCGTCTTTTGGTGGTTTTAACCGAATTAATTTTAATGCTGAAGGTTTTGATGTTCTTCCGATTATAATTTCTCCAGAACGCAAAAAACAGCTTAACAAAAATCTTATGATGTTTTTTACCGGTTTTACACGTTTTTCTTCGGAAATTCAAAAGGCTAACGGTTTGAATAAAGCAGATAAAATAAATCAGCTGAAAGAAATGCTTTCGTTGGTTGATGAGGCAGAACGGATTTTGACAGACAAGCATTCAAGTTTGGACAATTTCGGAAAACTGCTTGACCATACATGGAAATTAAAACGTAAAACAGGTTCGGCGGTGTCAACCGACAGCATTGATGTATTGTATAGCAAAGGAATTGCAGCAGGTGCATTGGGCGGAAAACTGCTTGGTGCTGGCGGTGGTGGTTTCTTGGTTTTTTATGTTCCAGAAGAAAAACAAGCTTGTGTGCATGAAGCCTTGAGCGAACTTATGTATATTCCATTTGAATTTGAAGATGGAGGTACAAGGGTTATTCATTATACCCCTGAAATATACACACCATAAAAAATCTTTTGAAAGGGTTTATATAAATGAAAGTAGTTATTATGGCGGGAGGCCGTGGCACAAGACTTTCTTCCTTGACAAGCGAAATTCCTAAACCTATGGTAAAGATTGAGGGTAAACCTGTTCTTGAACATGAAATTGAATGTTTGCGTGAGCAAGGTTTTACCGATATTATTATTACAGTAGGTTATCTTGGAAGCATAATTATGGATTATTTTGGCGATGGAACTAAAATATCGCCTGTAACCAACAAGCCTTTTGGCGTTAATATAGAATATTATTTTGAGCAAATTCCCATGGGAAATGCAGGAGCTTTATTTAAAATCAAGGATAAATTAAAATCTGATTTTTTGTTGCTTAATGCAGATTCAATGTTTAATATAGATTTTAATAAATTTGTTAAATTCCATGAAAGTCATGACGGATTGGTAACACTTTTTACCCACCCCAATTCTCATCCTTATGACAGCGGACTTATCATTGCAGATAAAAATAATTCTGTGGTAAAATGGCTTGCTAAAGAGGACGAACGTCCTAAATATTACAAAAATAGAGTTAATGCAGGAGTGCATATTATAAGCCCCAAACTTTTGGAAAATAAAATTGATGCACCTAAAATTGATTTGGACAGACATCTTTTAAAACCGCTTGCAGGAACAGGACAAATGTTTTGCTATGACAGTCCTGAATATGTAAAAGATATGGGAACTCCTGAACGTTATAAATCAGTATGTGATGATTTTAAAAAGGGAATAGTAAACGGCAAAAATCTTAAAAACAAGCAGAAAGCAGTTTTTTTGGATAGGGACGGTACTATTAATAAATATGTAGGATTTTTAAGAAATATTAATGATTTTGAACTTATTGATGGTGTTTCTGAAGCTATAAAAGTTATTAATTCTTCTGGTTATCTTGCTGTGGTTGTAACCAATCAACCGGTTGTTGCCCGTGGGGAGGTCACATTTGAACAGTTGAATGAAATCCATAATAAAATGGAAACGCTTTTGGGCAATGATGGTGCTTATATTGACGCTGTTTATTTTTGTCCACATCACCCTCACAGGGGCTATGAGGGCGAAATTGAAAAACTTAAGATTGATTGTGAATGTCGCAAGCCTAAAGCGGGAATGATATTTAAGGCGGTCGAAGATTATAATATAGATTTGGAAAATTCATGGATTGTCGGCGACGGTGAAAACGATGTTTTGGCAGGTATAAATGCTGGTTGCAAAACCGCTTTAATATCCGAAAATGCCGAAAATTATAATCAGACGGTTACGGTAAAATCTTTAAAGGATTTTGTTGATAATTTTTTATAATATATGGGGATTATATCAATATGAAGGAACTTGAAAAAAGGTTATATGAACAGGTTGAATTGCTTTTTAAGCGTTATCCTGCTCTTAAAACTATAGAACAAGATATTATTGCGGCTTATTTTGTTTTGGAAGAATGTTTTTCCAAGGGTGGAAAGCTTTTGGTTGCAGGAAACGGCGGTTCGGCGGCAGATTCAGAACATATTGTCGGGGAACTTATGAAAGGATTTAAACTTTCCCGTAAACCGAGCTGCGAT
>CANRLN010000045.1 GCA_947631445.1 uncultured Clostridia bacterium | reverse complement strand
ACTGATCCGCGTCCGGGAATTTACCATGAAAGATGCTTATTCCTTCCACACTTCCCAAGAGGATTTGGAAAGATATTATGACGTTGTGTATAAAGCATATGAAAGAATTTATGCCAGAGCAGGACTTCCTGATGTTATGGTGGTGCAGAGCGATTCCGGCATGATGGGTGGTGCTGTTTCCCACGAATATATGTGCATTACACCAATTGGTGAGGATAGCCTTGCCGTTTGCGATAGCTGTGACTATAAGTCCAACGTTGAGGCGGCAAAGTCTATTATTGAAAATGAAAGAGCGGAGCAGACTGAAATTCAAGAGGTACACACCCCAAATATGCACACTATTGAGGAAGTTTGCGATTTCTTGAAAACCGAGCCTAAAAATTCAATAAAAGCTGTTGTTTATCAAAAAGAAACTGACGATAAATATGTTGTTGTGTTCTTGCGTGGAGATTTGGAAATCAATGAAACAAAGCTTACTTCTCTTATTGGCGACAAAATTTATCCTGCAAATATCACCGAAGAAAGTGGTATTGTAGCAGGCTTTATTGGTGCTGTTGGCTTTAAACCCAATGTTGACGCCGAAGTTTATTATGATAGTTCGCTTGAAGGTCTTGACAATTGCGTTACAGGTGCAAACAAGGTTGACTATCATATAACTGGTGTTTGTGTGGAAAGAGATTTGAAAAACATCAAATTTAATGATTTGTCAAAGGCTATTGACGGCGGAATCTGCCCTTGTTGTGGCAAGAAAACCCTTAAGATTGTAAGAGGTATTGAGGTGGGAAATATATTCCAGCTTGGCACAAAGTATACTAAATCAATGAACATGACCTATCTTGATAGTGACGGCAAAGAGCAGTATCCTATTATGGGTTGTTATGGTATTGGTGTTGGCAGACTTGCGGCTTCGGTTTGCGAAAAATGCCATGATGATTACGGTCCAATATGGCCTATAACAATTGCTCCTTGGCAGGTTCATTTGTGTTGCATTAGAGCCGATGACCAGTTGGCAAAGTCAACCGCCGACAAGCTTTATTCAGATTTACAGTCGGCAGGGATTGAGGTTATTTATGATGACCGTGATATTCGTGCAGGAGCTATGTTCTCCGACGCTGATTTGCTTGGTGTGCCTGTAAGGGTGGTTGTAAGTCCACGAAATCTTGAAAAGGGTGAAATTGAAATTTCCACCCGTGACAAGAAAATTAAAACAAGTGGTAAAATTGAAACAGCCGTTGAGGACATAAAGTCTGTTATCAAACAGCTGTTTGACGAAATTGAAGAAAATGTAAAAAAATTCAATTAATTTATTTATCCGTCAGGGCTTTTGCCTTGACGGTTTTTTTATAATAATTTTTTTGTGACAGGCTATAAAATTAATAATTTTATTCAAAACCTATTGACTTTTTTTAAATAAAATGATATAATTAAAAATACAGAATGTGTGTAATTTAAGTTTTTTTGTTTATAGTGGAAAAATTGAAAATATAGGAGAGTGACTATGAAAAAATTTTTATGTATTTCCTGTCTTTGTATTATAGCAGGAACAGCAGGCATGACGGATATATATGCCTTTGCAGAAAATAATAATAATATTACAAGTGTTGCAAGGGAATTTTCAGAAACGGGTGAAAACGGTTATATTACCTCAAAACGTGTTAATATGGCAACAGGAGAAGAATATCAAACGACAAATTCAGATAAAAATAAATATTTTCTCAAAGGGGCAGAAAATCTTCCCGAAAAGATAGATTTAAGGGATTATGATTTAATCACATCGGTTAAAAATCAAGGGTCGGACGGTCTTTGTTGGGCTTTTGCCTGCTGTGGAGTTATGGAAAACAGTGTTATAAAAAATGGCTATGAGGGATTGCCATCTTTGTATAAAACGGCGGGAAAACCTAATTTTTCTGAAGCTCATATGGGGTATTATCCATTTATTTCAACAGAAGAATCTCCCGACCGTTTGGAAGGGGAAAAAAAAGGTTCATCTGGCGGAAACAGTTACTATGCTATGTCGGCTGTTGCAAGCGGAGTGGGATTGGTTGGCGAAAATACCTTTCCTATTGATATTCGTGGGCAGAATGCACCGGACAGATTTAAGAATATGGGAACGTTTGCCCTTGAAAGTGCTGATATAATCTATCAAAATTCCGAAAATTCAAGAGAAATACTTAAAAGCTGGCTTGCACAAGGATATTGTGCAAGTATATCCTATTATTCCAACAACGGTAAATTGGTGGAAAAAGTCAACCCAAACACAGGAGAAAATGTTGCGGGATTTTATCAAACTGATGTTACTGTACCAAATCATCAGGTAACCGTTATTGGATATGACGATAATTTTTCAAAAGAGCTTTTCAGCGGTGGCACTCCTCAGGAGGACGGAGCATTTTTGATTAAAAACAGCTGGGGCGAAAGCTATGGTGTAGGCGGATATATGTGGCTTTCCTACTATGACCCATCTATTTGTGAATTTGCAAAATTTAATCTTAAACCCATGGATTATGACAATATATATCAGTATGATTCGGCTTTTACCAACACCGCTTTTACATTTGAAAAGACTGCCAATATATTTACAGCAAAGGAAAATGAAATTTTAAAAAGCGTTGGAATTGAAAACCCAAATGACCAGGAAACTATAGCGACTGCTGAAATTTATAAATTAAATAAAGATTATAAAAATCCAACCGACGGAACAAAGGTTGCTACACTTAAAAATAGCTTTATTTCGGAAGGTTTTAAATCGATAAAACTTGAAAAACCGATAGAACTTGAAAAGGGTGAAGCGTTTTCGGTTGTGGTTTCGCTGAAGTGCGGAAATAACAACGGGCTTCAGTTTGTCGAGATGAACGGCAGTGCTAATCTTGCACAATACACCAGCAATGCCGGCGAAAGCTATGTGTATACTTTTGATAATAACGGCAGATATGGTTGGTTTGATACGGTTGATATTGACATGGAGGATTATGGTCTTGACTATGGCGGAAGTGGAAAAATAGGAAATGCTTGCATTAAGGCATACACTGAAAATGTTGCATCTGTAGATAAATCAAAATTGCAGGAACTTGTTGATACACAGGCAATCTATAACTTTGGCAATCTGCATAGCGATTTAAAAAGTTTATATACATATGCTATTCAAGATGCAAAATATATTCTTGCTGGTGACAATAGTGTAACCCAATATGAGGTTGACGGCATCTGCAAGCAGCTGGAATGGGTCTATGAACATTCAGATATTAGAGAAGAATATAACATTGCAAGCGTTGAAGATTGGCTTAACATGGAAAAACTGCTTGAAGAATCCAAATGGCAAAATATTATAGATGAGATTAATATAACAGCGGATATTAATTTTAATAATTCTGATGTATTTGAATATGACCAAAATGGTCTTGTGTGTGGCTATGACAAAGACAATAATAATATTATCAAAATAAATGGTTTTAAGCAATTTAAGGGTAATTTAAACGGTAATGGTCATACTTTAAGTGGGATTGTGATAGACAGTGCAGAAAAAAATGCAGGTATTATAAATGTATATAATGGCAATGGAACTATAAGTGATATTAGCATCAAAAACAGCTATATTAAGGGCGAGCAAATGGTTGGTTCACTTGTTGGAACAGTTGCAAACAGTAGCTTTGTGTGTGACATTAAAAATATAAATGCACAAAACTGCATGGTTGAATGTGCTGAAAATAACTATGGAAATAGAGTAGGCGGAGTTGTTGGGCAAATGACTGGAAGTGGCTCTGCTAGTATAAATGGTTGTAGCTTTTCGGGAAATATTGTTGATTTGGAAGAAATCGTCAGTAATGTTGGCGAAATTTGTGGCAGTTTTGGTTTTGGAGAGATAAGCAAAAATCAAAGTCAAGATATATATAGTATAGATGTTTATAAATCCGTTGATAGCGGTATAGCAAGTAGCAGTAGAATTTATATGTGTGCAAGCTATCTTGAAGATAGAGTTGATATTAAGCTAAAATCAAATAATAGTAATGTTAGCATTGAAAGTTTGCAAGTATGTAGATATAATGACTCTTGGGAGAAAACACCAATCCCTTTTACAAAAAATTTGATAAACCAAGATGAAAACAGTGGAGATGTTTATATAAGCATTGATAAAAATGATATAAATAGTAATAATATAATACTTGATTTAAAGCTTGTTACTAATATATTAAAGGGTGACGTGGACGGAAACGGTGAACTTTCTTCAAATGATGCACTGGAAATTCTTAAGATGGTAGTGGGGATTACTCAAAAAACTGTTGAAAATTCTTATATTGCAGATATGGACGGGGATTCTGAGGTGACAACACTTGATGCACTTCAGGTTCTTAAAAAAGTAGTGGGGCTTGTATAGCAATAACAATTAAAAAAAAATCCTTTAATTCCCTTGACATGGGCGAGGAAAACACAGATATAATATACTTATATAAAAAATAATAATTAGAAAAGAGTGGGTTATATGAAATTTGATATTAACGACAAAAGACTTACCTTTATGGGCAGAATTGATATTGATGATGACGGAGCATTCTTCTATTATGCAGGCAGTCAGCTTATAATGCAGTTTAAGGGAACAACACTTAGTGCAGTAATAGAAAATTTTAAAACCTATGGTTACAGTTTTCTCGGCGTGGTTCTGGACGGACAGGAGTATAAGCTTGACCTTAATTTTGAGGGAGATAGAACTATTGAGATTGCAAGCGGTCTTAAGGATACTGCACATACGATTGTTATTTATAAATGTCAAGGTGGTTCTCATCATTTTAAAATTAAAGAACTGGATAGTGATGGCGAACTTCTTTCGGCGAAACCTCTGCCCGATTTTAAAATGGAATGTTACGGCGATTCGATAACCTGCGGAAGTGCCTGCGAAATGCTTGACTATCTGGGCAAAGCCGACCCCGATGAAGAAACCACCGGCTATGACAACGTTTGGTATTCCTATGCTATGATAACCTCAAGACTGCTGAATGCACAAATTCATTTGGTGGCACAGGGTGGAATTGCGATATTTGACCATACTGGTTATTTTCATTTGCCCGAATATATTGGTATGGAAACGGTTTTTGACAAGAGCTGTTATTTCCCTGAATATCCTTCTTATCGTCAGTGGGATTTTAAGAAATATACTCCTGACCTTGTAACTTTTTGTATTGGGCAGAATGATATGCACACCGAAACAGGCATAAACAATGATATAAACAAAGAGCCGTTCAGAACAAAATGGAAAGAAAAATACAAAGAGATAATAGCAAGGCTTATGCAGGAATATCCCAACGCACAGTTTGTGCTGTTTATGTCGGTGCTTAATCACAACCGTGGCTGGGATACGGCGGTTGAGGAGATTGCAGAGGATATGGCAAGCGAGAGAGTGCATTATTTTGAATTTAAACGTTGTGGCAAAGCAACCGCAGGACACCCAAGAATCCCCGAACAGGAAGAAATGGCTTGCGAGCTTACCCAGTATATAAGACAGATTTTTCCTGATAGAAAATTTTAAAAAATCTTCACCATTTTTATGCCAAAAGTAAATCCCAACAAAAGGTATATACAGTCTGGGGCTTGATGGTATGTTGCTGGTTCAATTCAAATTGTTTGCTGCATAACAAAAACGACCAAGAGTAATCTTGGTCGTTTTGCATGATTTTTATTCACAAATTTTGTTTGACTTTTTGGGGGGAATTCATAAAAGTGAGAGATTTTTTATATTTATAAATAACTATTGATTATATTTATTGTCATTACGCTGAGCAACCTTAAGTCTTGTAACGGCTCGCCTTAAAGCTGTTTGGGTCTGGTAGTATTCCATAATGCTTTGATGCTGTCTTAACTTTTCCTCCGACATCATTTTTGCATATTCCGCACGTTTTGCATCTATATCTTCGGGGCGTTCTACTGTATCCGCCAAAATAAGCACCTTATTGTTTATAATCTCAACAAAGCCCTCACTAACAGCGGCATATTTTGTTGTGCCGTCAGGAAGTTTAAAACGCAGTTCGCCGTCCACAAGAGCGGTTATAGTTGGTTGGTGGTCGGGAAGTACGCCAAATTCGCCGTCAATTGCAGGAAACACCAAAGAACAAGCATCGCCCACAAAAAATTCATGGTCGCTTGCGTAAATCTCAAGTTTGAAAGTTTTTTCCATAAGCTTTTTGCTCCTTAAGTTGACATTTTAGCCTTTTCTATAGCCTCATCAATTGTTCCAACGTTAAAGAAAGCCATTTCTGGCAGGTCGTCAAGTTCGCCGTTGATAATAGCCTTAAATCCACGAATTGTTTCCTTAAGAGGCACATATTTTCCCTTAAGACCAGTGAAATTCTCAGCAACGCTGAACGGTTGTGACAAAAACTTTTGAATTTTTCTTGCACGGAACACGGCAATTTTATCTTCCTCGTCCAGTTCTTCCATACCAAGAATAGCAATAATATCCTGAAGTTCTTTGTATTTCTGCAAAAGCTCTTGAACCTTTCTTGCGACCATATAGTGTTCTTCGCCCACAACGTCTGGCTCAAGTATTCTTGAGGTGGATTCAAGCGGGTCAACCGCAGGATAAATTCCCTGTTCAACAATCTTTCTTGAAAGAACGGTTGTTGCGTCAAGGTGGGCAAAGGTTACAGCAGGAGCAGGGTCGGTGAGGTCGTCCGCAGGCACATAAACCGCTTGAACAGATGTAATAGAACCATTTTTAGTAGAAGTAATTCGTTCTTGAAGTTCACCAACTTCGTTTGCAAGGGTTGGCTGATAACCAACGGCGGAAGGCATTCTTCCAAGAAGTGCCGAAACCTCCGAACCCGCTTGAACATATCTAAATATATTATCAATAAACAAAAGCACATTTTGATGTTCAACATCACGGAAATATTCCGCCATTGTAAGACCTGTTTGTGCAACTCTCATACGGCTTCCGGGTGGTTCATTCATCTGACCGAACACAAGAGCGGTTTTGTCGATAACTCCCGATTCGCTCATTTCGTGCCAAAGGTCGTTACCCTCACGGCTTCTTTCTCCAACACCCGTAAAGATAGAATAACCGCCGTGTTCGGTTGCAATATTGTGTATAAGCTCTTGAATAAGAACCGTTTTTCCAACACCCGCACCGCCAAACAGACCAATTTTACCTCCCTTAGCATAGGGTGCGAGCAGGTCGATAACCTTAATTCCCGTTTCAAGAATTTCAACCGTATCACTTTGCTCCTCAAAAGACGGAGCGGGGCGGTGAATTTTCCAGCGTTCTTTTGCATCAACACTGCCTTTTCCGTCTATTTCGTCACCAAGGACGTTAAACATTCTGCCAAGGGTGCAATCTCCAACAGGAACGGTAATGCAAGAGCCGGTTGGAACAACCTCCATTCCCTTTGCAAGACCTTCGCTTGTTGCAAGCATAATACAACGGACTATATTATTTCCCATAAGCTGAGCAACCTCCATAACACGCTTTCTGCCATCTTTGTCAGTGACATTGAGAGCATCCCTAATCATGGGGAGTTTGCCTTTTTCAAATTCAACGTCAACAACAGGTCCTAACACCTGCACTATTTTTCCGTTATCACTCATAGCCTTTTCTCCTTACTTTCTCTTAGCTAATTTTTCTTAGCTGCAGCCGCACCGCCGGCAATTTCGGTAATCTCTTGGGTTATTGCCGCCTGTCTTGCACGGTTGTATGTCAGCGACAAGAAAGAAATCATATCCTTTGCACTTTTTGTGGCACTATCCATAGCGGTCATACGGCAGTATTGTTCTGCATTGAAAGATTCCATCAACGCTCCATAAATCATACCATGAATATAGTTTGGCACAATGCAATCCAAAACCTTTTCGGGAGAGGGAGAGTAGGTTATTGGGGTTCGCTCCAAAACTACATTGTCACTGCGTTTTCTTGCAATATCAGCATAGAGAGGGAGAATCTGCCACATTCTCGGTTCTGCCTTAGCGGCGGTCACCATTCTTGTGTAGATAACATACACCTCATCAAGTTCTCCCTTTTCAAACAAATCAATAACATAATCCCCAATTTCCCTTGCCCTGTGGTGGGTTGGGTTTTGCACTGTGTAATTAAAATTCATATCAATATTGTAAATAGATTTGCTAAACTTTTGATAGCCTGCCTGCCCAACCACAAAAAGTCTTATATTTTCGGGAGCAGTTTTGGACATTTCTGTTTCGGCAAATTTAATAACATTGTGGTTGTAAGCACCAGCAAGACCTTTATCAGCAGTAACAAGAATATAGCCACGCTTTCGGTTTTCTTCAGGGATTTCTTTTCGCCAATCAAGATAGTGATGTTCTATATTTGGAGTGTGACGAAGCACATATTTAATTGTGGACTGAAGTTTTTGGAAATAGGGTCTTGTGTCCTCCCACTGTTTTCTTGCTTTCTTTAGCTTGGAAGATGAAATAAGATACATAGCGTTGGTAATTTTCATTATATCATTAATGCTTTCCATACGCCCTTTTATTTCTTTCATGCTTGCCATTTAATTTCGCCCCCCAATATATTTATTTTGTAAGAACACTGCTTTGTGCTTTATATTCTTCAATTGCTGATTTAAGCTTTTCAGAAAGCTCATCAGTCATAACCTGCTTGCTATTTATTTCATCAAGAATTTCCTTGTGGTTATTGTCCATAAACAGCATTAAATCGTCGCAGAAATCATGCAACTGTTTTGTTGGAATATCAAGGAACATCTTGTTTGTTGCACCATAAAGCAGAACAACCTGTCTGTCAAGGGTCATAGGATTATAAAGCGGTTGTTTCAAAAGCTCGATAAGCGAACGTCCATGATTTAAAAGTTCTTGTGTTGCGGAATCAAGGTCGGAGCTGAACTGGGTGAACACTTCCATTTCTCTAAACTGTGCAAGGTCAACACGGAGCGAACCAGAAACCTTTTTCATGATTTTGGTTTGAGCAGCACCACCAACACGGGAAACCGAAAGTCCAACATTTACCGCAGGACGAACGCCAGAGAAGAATAAACTTGATTCAAGGAAAATTTGTCCGTCTGTGATAGAGATAACATTGGTTGGAATATAAGCGGAAACGTCACCCGCTTGTGTTTCAATAATTGGAAGTGCTGTGATAGAACCTCCACCGTGTTCGTCATCAAGACGGGAAGAACGCTCAAGCAGTCTTGAATGGAGATAGAAAACATCTCCGGGGTATGCTTCACGTCCGGGTGGTCTTTGGAGAAGTAGCGACATTGCACGATAAGCGACAGCGTGTTTGGACAAATCGTCATAGATAATCAAAACATCTTTTCCCTTATCCATAAAATATTCAGCAAGTGCAGTTCCTGCATAGGGGGCAATATACTGTAATGGTGCAAGGTCGGACGCTGAGGCACTCATAACGGTTGTGTATGACATTGCTCCATGGCGTTCAAGATTATGCACAAGCTTTGCAACGGTTGACGCTTTTTGACCAATTGCAACATAGATACAAATAACATCTTTATCCTTTTGATTTATAATAGTGTCAATTGCAATAGCTGTTTTACCAGTTTGACGGTCGCCTATAATAAGTTCACGTTGACCACGTCCAATAGGGAACATGGAGTCGATAGCAAGAATACCAGTTTGGAGCGGAACATTAACCGATTTACGATTGATAACGCCGGGAGCTTCTCTTTCGATTGGGTTGTATTGTTCGGCAGGAATATCTCCCTTGCCGTCAATAGGCTTGCCAAGTGCGTCAACAACTCTGCCAAGCATCTTATCGCTTACCGGAATACTTGCAGGTCTGCCGGTACGCTTTACCTTAGAACCTTCGGAAAGTCCAGCGTCCGAACCCAAAAGAACAACGCCAACCGTTTTCATTTCAAGGTTTTGAACCATTCCCGAAATGCCCGTTTCAAATTCGACAAGTTCGCCATATACAGCATTTTCAAGACCATACACGTTGGCGATACCGTCACCGATTGAAACGACCGAGCCAACTTCTTCTAAATCGGTCTTTTGGTCGAAATTTTCAATTCGGTCTTTTATGATAGAAACTATTTTATCATGACTTATATTTGACAATTTAAAACTCACCTCTTAACTAAAGTTTTTTCAATTTCCATAAGCTTTGTTTTAAAGCTTCGGTCAATCTCAAAATCGTCTGTGCGTAAAATAAAACCGCCCATTATATCCTGCGATATTTTAACAGAAATTTCCGCATCTTTGCAACCAAGTTTTTTGCAAACAACCTTTTTCATGCCCTCAATCTGCTGGGCGGTTGGCTGGGCGGTGCAGATAAGTTTTGCTTTTATAATGCCTTTTTGTTTAAGGCTTAAAGTTTCATAGGCTCTAAAGATATTTTTAGCATTAGAAACAAGATGATTTTCGCAAAGTATCTTGACAAAATTCGCCATTGTTTTATCTTCAAATATTTTATCAATAATATCTTTTTTTTCGGATATATCAATATTATCTGCACAAAGAGTGGTAAATAAAATTTCGTCTTTTAAAAATTCTTTTGCCTGCAAAACTTGCCTGTCATCAATCTTTAATTCCAAAAGTACCTTTGCATACAAATAATCTGTGTAGGTTGTCATTTGTCAACACCCACTTCGTTTAAATATTCGTCTATGGCATCATAGCTTGATTTGTTATCTGCATTTGCCTGCATAACCTTAGATGCTGCTGCAATTGCCACCTGTGCAATCTGGGATTGTGCCTGTGAAATTGCAAGTTCCTTTTCCTGCTGTATCTGCATATTTGCCTGAGCGATTATTCTATGAGCCTGAGCCTGAGCTTGAGCCTGTGATTGTGCTTCAATTTCTCCTGCTCGCTTTTTTGCACTGTTTATAATACGGTTTGCCTCCAGTTTTGCCCCCGAAACATTTTTTTCATAGTCAGCTTTAAGTTGCATTGCTTGTTGTTGTGCATTTTCTGCATCATCAAGCTGTTTTTTTACCTGTTCGGTTCTCTCCTGCATAATTTTCGTTATCGGCTTGAACAAGAAATGTTTCATCAGAGCAACCAAAACAAGCAGGTTTATAACAGTAAACAAAATATTCCAAAAATCTATATCCAGCATTATTTTCCCCTCCTCAACCAACAATATTTAACATTTGATTTTCTCCGTCTATGGCGGAGAAAACAGCCTGTTATAAGCCGATGTTACGGCAGAATAACATTGCTGTAACAATATAAATATTACTTAAGGAAAAGGATAACCATAATGCCAACAACAAGACCATAAACGGCGGTTGCTTCAGCCAATGCACAACCAATGATAAGAGAGTTTCTAATATCTCCCTTTGCTTCGGGTTGACGTGCAATAGATTCAACAGCAGTAGCAGTAGCCCTGCCAATACCAATGGCAGCACCAATGCCGGTGAGAGATGCAATAGATGCACCAAGTGCAACAGCTCCAAAAGCAGCATTTTTAAGGAACAGAATAATCATAATTCCAATAACAAGACCATAAACTGCGGTTGCTTCTGCCAAAGCACAACCAATGATAAGAGCGTTTCGAATATCTCCCTTAGCCTGTGGCTGACGTGCAATAGCTTCAGTAGCCTTTGAGGTTGCGTTACCGATTCCAATACCTGCTCCAATACCTGTGAGAACGGCAACAGCCGCTCCAATAGCGATTAATCCAGTCATAAAAAACAAATCCTTTCTTAACTAAATCTAAATTAAAAATATTTTTATTCTTCTTCCATTGATTCCGACATAAACAGAATTGTCAGAAATACAAAAACATATGCTTGTATAAATCCGTCAAAGAAATCGAAATACAAACTGAACGGAATACTGATAATAACAGGGCAGACGATTTCTATAAGTTTCATAATAACGAAAGCCCCCAGCACATTTCCGAAAAGTCGCATACAAAGCGAAAGAGGCTTGATAGCAAGCTCCAAGATATTAATTGGGAGCATCATTGGAAGTGGTTGTGCAAAGCCTTTAAGCCAGCCGCCAACGCCTTTTGACTGAACACCCGAAATTTGTATTAAAACAATACTCATAAGGGCAAGAGCAATGGTAACGTTTATACTTTTGGTCGGCGGATAAAAACCAAAAATTCCGAAAATATTGGCAATTCCGATATAAACAAGAATTGTTCCCAGATATGGCACATATCTTTTTCCCTTTTCACCTAAAGAATCTGTGACAAAGTTATATAGCCATTCAACTGCTATTTCCAGCAGACATTGTTTTCCCTCTGGGACTTTTTTAAGTCCTCTTACCAAAAGCATCGAAGCAATAACCATTAGAGCCATTATAATCCATGTGACCACAACAGCATCACTAACGGGTATTCCTCCAAAAATAGGAATGGTAAAAACAATATGACCATCAAGACTTTCCATCAATTCTTCCGAAATTTCATCAACGCTGACAAGCCTTTGGGGCAGACAGCCGAAAAAATCCATGGATTAACCACCGTCCTTTCAATTTTACAGCAGGTTTGTTTAAGCATACTGGGGATTAATATTTTAAAACAAAATTACTGTAATATGTATTCTAAATAGTCAAATAACGGGGAAGTAACAAGAAATAGTTTCAAGTTAATCAGTCCCCGTTGACATAATATATTATACTCCTTTGTTTGTCATTTGTCAAGGGATTTAAAAAAAGATTGATAAATTTTTGACAATCTGACAAAAAAGCTGTTTGCTTTACAAATTAATTTTTTACATTTTGACCGATTTATTAGACAATATGTTTAATATTTTACTTATTGTTCATCAAACGTCCCGATGTTATTTTAAAAATATTTTTATTAAAAAAATTATAGCAATATTATAAAATGCTATAAAAGAGAGATTTTTATTAGATATTTGTTATTAAAAACTTTATTTATATTTGTAAAAATATGCTTTAAAAAATAACTATTTTTATGTTAAGTAATATTTGTATTTTCTACAAATCGAATATTGACATAATAAAAATAATTTGCTATAATATTTTTAATAAGTATATAGTTAAAAAGGGTATAAAAAGACAACAAAATGATAAAATATGGGGTGTTAAAATATGCTTAAGAATTTTAATAAAAATGTTTATGGAGGTAGCAATACACCATTAATTTCATTTTCATTAAATATTATTAAACAAGCTGTTTTGGGTATAGTGTCTGGATGGAGCCTTGCTGCAAGTGAAGCTTTTACCCTTTTTGGACTTGGAAATTTATTTTTTGAACAGGATATTGTACTATGGCTTGCTTGTGGCAGTATTGCTTTGGGTTCGGCTTTTTTTGGTGGAATGATTTTTAAGATTGCAAATAAAAACGCTCGCTTGCAAAATCCAACTTTGCACAATCCTAATATTGCCATGGGCAGAATGGCAGAAGAACCCCATGTTAATTTAGCGGAAAATCCTCAGCAAGCACAGATAATCAACACAAATTCACAGGAATATGCTAAACCTGCGGGTGGTTTTTTCAATAATTATTTTGGTGTAGGTCAAAACTTTGTTTCCAACAATATGACAATCAACATGGTTAATGTTTCAGAGCCTAAAAGCAATGATGTTAATAGTTTGATTTCCAAGGTGGAACATTTGGCAGATAGCTATAATGTTATGCGTGAAGATGTTCCGGATTTTGTAAAACTGCATATTCTTTACCCCAACGGAAACCACCGTGGAATAGTTATGCTTTATAAAAATGATTCAATTGTGGATTATTGTGATATGTCGGGTGGCAACACGGTTATCAAGAGAAATTTTGACCTTGAGGATTTAAAGTATTATATTTAAAAATTAATTTTTATTAATTGTTTTCCCGCTTCCGGCGGGAAATTTATATTTTTAGTATAGTCCCTATTTTAATAATAACTAAAGGAGAATGGTTATGAAAGATAACTTTTTTAAATTTTTGTCCTCAAGAAAACAATCGTTTTTTAGAAATGTATTTGCTATACTTTTAGCATTGGTTAGTGCAATTGTTGTTAATGATGATAAAGAGTTCAAGTTTGTTATGTTTGCTATTGTAATTACCATGTCAATAGTTTTACCCATTATGTGCTTATATTGGCATTTTTATGATAAGGGAATGTTTGATGCTTTTTATACACCAAAAAATTTATATATAAGAGATATTATTGGCAGATGTTCTGGAGTTTTTATGCAATATGGCGTTATTAGTTCAATTATATTATACATAACACCAGATTTAAAAGGCTTGTTAATATGTGGTTTAATTTTATTGATAATGTTGTTTGAATATTTTATATTTTTCAAATCGCTTAAAAAATATAAAGATAGCTAAATTTGAGAAATGGTCAATTTGTATTGTTAAAAAATTATTTTTATAAAATTACTTTAACCTAATGTAGCAAGAAGTCCCCCACTTCTAAAGTGGGGGATGAATTGCGTCACCACTATTGACAAAATCTAAAAAATATGATATAATGTAAATAATATAAAGATACGATAGGAAATCGTATTTTCGTTTGCCTATATCAAAAAAACGAAAACCAAGCTATTGGTATAGAGATTATGAAAGGAGAACGGATTAGGGGTAATCATTCCACCTATGATAAGGGTTTGCCATGTATCCTCTATTACCTGTAATCAATCAGGAATTAAAAGTGCAAAGTCAGTTTTGCAGACAACATGGAAACCGTGGGACACACGGGGTTAGCTCGCTTATGCTTAGTACACTGGTACTATCGAACGAGAACCGACTTCCCGTCTTATGCAGGAGGAAGCCCCCACCTCTTTAGGTGGGGGAGGATGTCACTACGGTCTTTGAAAATACAATCAACAGAAAAAATGATATTATGATTATGCATAAAATCGGGATCAGCAGAAAGGAGATGTATTCCATGTCGCTGAAAGAAGGAAGCAAAAACGGCTTAGCGGTGATAGCAGTCCTTGGAATATTGCAGCTGCTTTTCTGTATAAAACAAAAAGAAGTCTTTGTTTCGTTTTTCTTAATTGATGCGGG
>CANRLN010000044.1 GCA_947631445.1 uncultured Clostridia bacterium | reverse complement strand
CCACCGGGGAGCGCACCCCCAAGGACAGCGCTGCCTGGTATAGGGATACCGTACACCAAAACGGCGCCAACCTCTGACACAGGCAGATCATACATCGCGTCTTCCCGCTCCCAGCTTCCCAGACAGCACCTGTAGAGCACGCCTCGAAGATGCACAGTGAAATCCTGGATTTGGGCAGGAAGGCAGCCTAAAGTTTTGCAGCAAACCGGCAAAAAGCCTTGCTGCGTAAGGGTTTTCCCCGGTTGGACCACATTGTATCCCAGCGGGCTACGCCGTGCGTATATCCGTGTGGGTGTACGCAGCACCACTGTCCGCCATGGCTACCCATGGACCTGCTGCGATAGGCGCCGCACACCCAGAAATGCTTCAGGAGCCCTGGGCAGCGTGTCGCTGTCCAGGGCTCCTATCCTGTCTCATGCGGCGAGATCCCAGTCCATCTCCCGCTGATCCTCCAGCGCCTCGGTGATGTGCTCCGCCACGGTCCTGTTCACCGGCAAGCACCAGAGCATGTCGTCCTGGAAGACCTCAATCTGTCCATGCGTATAGTTGATTTCCACCACTGTAGGTCCCTCCTTTGTGTGATGCCCTGATTGTACCAGATGGTCTGTCCCATAAATGGGACTCAACCCGCCTTTCGGAGGGGAAAGTTTCCGATTTCCTTGGAATGCCAATCGAAAAGGTTCGTGAAATAATGCGTATTGCACAAGACCCCGTTTCGCTTGAAACACCAATCGGCGAGGAGGAAGATTCTCACCTTGGCGACTTTATCCCTGACGATGACGCTCCCGCTCCTGCTGATGCTGCAAATCAGGCTCTGCTTACCGAAAAGCTAAATGAAATTCTTGCCACCCTTACCGACCGTGAAGAACAGGTTATCCGCCTTAGATATGGTCTTACTGATGGCAGACAGCGTACGCTTGAGGAGGTAGGACAGCAGTTTAACGTTACAAGAGAAAGAATACGCCAGATTGAAGCAAAAGCCTTGAGAAAACTCCGCCACCCAAACAGAAGTGGAAAAATCAAAGAATATTTTTGATAAGCAGTATACTTTTGGTTGTTTCCCTGCTGTCGGTAGGGAAACAACCTAATAATATTTTTTCGCAAAGCCAATTTTTCTGTGTTGCAGAAAACTGTTTAAAAAACGAAATAAAACATATAGAGAGAAGCTGATTTTATATGCACATTACCCTGGAAGCAGATTATGCTATAAGAATTATCTACACTTTAGCACACAAAAAAGAACTTACCAACGCAAGAACAATTTCTGAAGAAACTTTTGTAACACTCAGATTTACCCTTAAAATTCTCCGAAAGCTTGTAATTGCTGGTCTTGTTAATTCCAAAAAGGGAAGCCACGCAGGATATATTCTTGCCAAATCTCCCAAAGAAATTAGCATTTACGACATAATTTATGCTGTTTGCGGAGAATATAATCTCTCAAGATGCCTTTCTGATGATTACAATTGTATAAGAAAGGAAAGTGTTGGCTGTAAAATTCAGCCGGTTTTCGACCGTGTTTCCAAAATGGTTCGCACCGAACTTTCTCAGGTGAAAATTGCTGACCTTATGGAAAACGACAAATAATAATCAAATATAATCCACTGCCCATAAACAATAAAAAAACCGACCAGTTTCATTTTGAATTTGGTCGGTTTTTTTGTTTTAAATTTTTCTGTTCTAAAATTTTTTGTTTGGCATAAAATTAAATATAGCCTTTTCCAATTTATATAATTTAATGACATACTCCCGCCACTTAAAGAAGCGGAAGTTTCTCGCTCAAGCACTCCATTGAGTACAGTATCAACGAGCTACTCCCCGTTTGTCCAACGGTTGATTGTACAATTCATACACCAATTTAAAATTTATGTATTCCTTGCTACAAAAACTTTAATTCCTACATTATTTTTTTAAAAGAAATTAATCGATTACAATTTTTTGAGTTCACTCAAGCACTGAGGACAAAGACACTTACCCTTAAAGTTTTTCACATCTTCGTTATTGCCACAAAAAACACATCTTGTCTGCAATTTTTTAAGGATTATTGTATCTCCGTCAGTGAAGATTTCAACAGCGTCCTTAATGTCAAGATCAAAACCTCTGCGAAGCTCGATAGGAATAACTACTCTTCCCAATCCATCGATGTTTCTTACAATACCTGTAGATTTCATTATTACATACCCTCTCTCTTTTAAAAATTCTATCAAACCTTAATTTTTTTAAAATTGATTTGATAATTAAATTATATACTTTTTAAAACTATTTGTCAAGCGTTTTTAGACTTTTTTTGTTAAATATTTATTATTTTTTCATTTATTTGGAAATAATTTCCGATTTTATGTAAAATATACGTTAAAATTGTGTTGGTTTGGCGAAAATACAACTTTTTAGGAGATGTTAAAATTGGGTCTTTTACTTTTTTTACTACTTGTTTCAGCGGTCATTTCCGCCATATTTTCTGGAAATATCAATAATATTTCCAACGCTTGTATCAACTCCTCAACCACCGCCACATACTTTGCAATAGAACTTTGTGGCTCAATGGCATTTTGGGGCGGAATAATGAAAATAATGGAAAGCTCTGGACTTTGCGACAAGCTCACCAAACTGCTTACTCGTCCGCTTTCATTTCTTTTCAAAAAGGACAAGGTTTCGGGCAAATCACTTTCTTTTATCAGTGCCAACATAACCGCCAATCTTTTAGGACTTTCCAATGCTGCAACCCCACTGGGAATAAAAGCTGTGACAAGCCTTAAGCAGGACAATCCCGACAAGCATAAAATTTCAAAATCCACCGCACGGTTTGTGCTTATGAACACGGCATCAATTCAAATTATCCCAACCACAATAGCATATATCCGTCTAAGCTGCGGAAGCACCGAACCAATGGCAATAATTATCCCAATACTTATAACCTCGGTTTGTTCGGTTACGGCAGGTCTGCTTGCCGTGGAAGCATTTTTCAAGGAGTAATTAAAATGGACTTTAAAGCTATATCCACCGTTTCAGCACTTATATTGCCTATTCTGATAGTTTTTATATGGGGATTTGGACTGTATAAAAAAATTGACGTGTTTTCGGAATTTCAAAAAGGAGCAGGCGAAAACTTAAAAACGGCAATAGAAATTCTTCCAGCCCTGCTGATACTTATAACTTCAATAAATATGCTTAAGGAATCGGGTGCATTAGAGGCACTGACGGCTCTTGTAGCCCCGCTGGCAAGCAGCCTCAAGTTTCCTCCTGACTGTGTCGGACTGGCTCTTATACGTCCGATTTCGGGCAGTGGTGCAATATCCTATTTCAAACAGTTGCTGACAAGCCATTCCCCCGACAGTTTCACCGGACAGGTTGCAAGCGTTATGATGGGAAGCACCGAAACAACCTTTTATGTTATTGCCGTATATTTTAGTGCCTTAAAACAAAAATGCCCCAAAAAGCTTATTGCAGCCTCGCTTATTGCCGACTTCACCGGATTTGTTATGTCGGTGCTATGGGTAAACCTGCTCATGTAAAAATAAAATATAATTTTTAATAATACAAAAAATATCTTTATTGGAACTACAAAAAAGTCTTTAGCAATATAAAAATATCTTTGTTTGCCCCGCCGTAGGCGGGGCAAACAATTAATAAAAATCTCTTTTTATATAATTTTTTTACAGCAACAATAATTAAAATAATATTTTTATAATTCTTATATTCTCGCCTTAAAATCCTCATAGCCAAAAGATTTTACAAGCTTAAGTTCACCATTGCTTTTAGCTAAATATATATTGGGAAGTGGTATGCCATTAAAAGTATTGTTTTTGCACATGGAATATATCGCCATATCCTCGAAAACAAGGCGGTCGCCCTCTTTAAGGGGATTTTCAAAAGAGTAATCTCCAATTATATCCCCTGCAAGACAGGTGCAACTACCAAGGCGATATTTGTGCGAATAGCTTTTATCCGCTCCAACAATTCGTGGAGTATAGGGCATTTCAAGCACATCAGGCATATGACAAGCCGCCGAAGCGTCAAGTATTGCAAGATTTATTTCATTATATCCAGTCTGCATTACCTCGCTGACAAGATAGCCTGCATTAAGTGCTATTGCCTCTCCCGGTTCTATATAAATATCAACATCATATTTTTGGCTTGTATAATTAACACACTCCGCAAGGGTATTCAAATCATAGTCATCTCTTGTGATATGGTGACCTCCGCCAAAATTTATCCATTTTAATTTATATAAATACTCACCGAAATATTTTTCCACATATTCAAGGGTTTTTTTAAGTGCATCGGAATTTTGCTCACACATTGTATGAAAATGCAATCCGTCAATACAATCAATAATATTTGGGTTTTCTAAAATTTCTTTTTTAAAATCTTCTGGCAACACTCCAAGCCTTGAATATTTTCCGCAAGGGTTATAAATTTCTGGCGAGGTTTCGCTATAAAGCGGATTTACCCTTATTCCAACAGAAATTTCTCTGCCACTTTCTTTTATGGCAGACAGGTGTTTTTTAAGCTGTGCAAAGCTGTTAAAAACTATATGGTCAGCGATTTTCACAAGTTCCTGCATATCCTGTGTTTTAAAGGCTGGAGCGTACACATGGGTTTGCCCGCCAAATTCTTCAAAGCCAAGACGTGCCTCAAAAAGTCCGCTGGCAGTTGTGCCGTCAAGGGTTTTGGCAAGCAAAGGATAGGTTTCATACATAGAAAAAGCCTTTTGTGCAAGCAAAACTTTCAATCTATCTGTGCATTTACTTTTAAGATTTTCTATAATCTGCATATTTTTTTCAAGCAGACTTTCGCACACAACATAGCAGGGTGTTTGCACCCTGCTTATATCAAATAAATCAAACTCTCTATTCATGCCTTAGTCCACCAAAGTTGGATTTCTATCCTCAATCCATGGAAGTCCCCACTTGTTGAGTGCGTTCATAAATGGGTCTGGGTCGAACTCCTCAATGTTATGCACGCCGGGTTTTTGCCATGTTCCGTTCATAACAAGCATTGCACCAATCATAGCAGGCACACCGGTTGTGTAGGAAATAGCCTGAGAGCCAACCTCTTTATAGCACTCTTGATGGTCACAGATATTATACAAATAATAATTCTTGTCCTTGCCGTCCTTTTTGCCACGGAAGATACAACCAATATTTGTTTTGCCCACCGTTCTTGCTCCAAGGCTTGCAGGGTCGGGAAGTACAGCCTTTAAGAATTGGAGTGGCACAATCTCTTTGCCCTCATACATAATAGGTTCAATAGAGGTCATTCCCACGTTTTCAAGACACTTAAGATGTGTAAGATAACTCTGCCCAAATGTCATAAAAAATCTTATTCTTTTAATACCCTTGATGTTGAGTGCAAGCGATTCAAGTTCTTCATGATGCAACAAATACATATCCTTTTCGCCGACACCGTCAAAATCATAAACACGCTTAATTTCCATAGGTTCGGTTTCAACCCATTTGCCGTTTTCAATATAACTTCCCTTTGCGGAAACCTCACGAATGTTAATTTCTGGATTGAAATTAGTAGCAAACGGATAACCATGGTCGCCACCATTGCAATCAAGAATATCAATGTAGTTTATCTCGTCAAATTCATGCTTTTGTGCATAAGCGGAAAATACTCCTGTAACTCCGGGGTCAAAACCAGAACCAAGCAATGCAGTAATTCCTGCTTTTTCAAACTTCTCTTTATATGCCCATTGCCATTTGTATTCAAATTTAGCGGTGTCAAGAGGTTCATAGTTTGCCGTGTCGACATAATGTACTTTACATTCAAGGCAAGCGTCCATGATAGTTAAATCTTGATAAGGAAGTGCAAGATTAAGCACAACATCTGGCTTTACCTCTTTAATAAGTTTAACAAGCTGTGAAACGTCATCAGCGTCAACCTGAGCGGTAGTAATAATAGTTTTTGTTGTTCCCTCAAGCTTTGCTTTAAGGGCGTCACACTTTGACTTTGTGCGACTTGCAATACAAATTTCCTCAAAAACCTCGCTGTTCTGACAACACTTGTGAATTGCAACAGATGCAACCCCTCCGCAACCTATAATCAATGCTTTTCCCATATTTAAATCAATCCTTTCAATTTTATTAAATATCTTTGTTTTCCCCGCCTATATTGGGGATAAACAATTGATAAAAATTATTTTTCTATATTAGCTACAATCCCAATTGTAAAGCACATCTGAAAAATCCTTTGCCTTAAGCTTTTCTTTATTGATAAAGAAATTTCCAATTCCACAGTCGCCCCACAATATTTCGGTGGGGCTTTCATCGCCATTTTCGCTACAATCATCTGAATCAAGCTGAAACAGCAGATAATTATAATCGCTTCCGCCGTCTTTATAACCTCTCGGGTCTTCCTGTGTAAAGTCGGGATAACCGCTTATTTTGTGAGTAGCATAATTGTCGTCAAGACCATAAATTTCATAGTCATCATAGTTATTTTCATACATATACTCGTTAAAAAATTTACGGAACTCTTTAAATTCAGCCTCTTCAAAACCAAGTTCAAGATAAATATTTTTAAATAAATTTTCAAACTTACAATCCCAATCTTTCATAAAGTCGGTTGATTTTTTGAAAACAAGTCCGCATTCGCCTTGCACTGGGAAATAATCATCTTCTTCATCATCGCTTTTAACCACCTGTGCAAGAATATCTTCTGCTTTAACACTCTCATCAATTTGCTCATGATATAAAACTTTGAAAGTATCCTGCTTTGCAGGTTCATCAAAATCAAGCCCATATAAATCATCATTTAAAATCCAAAATTGCAATATTCCTTCTTTTGGAAATTCTTCAAGTTCAACATCTTTACAATTTATTTGTGCAAGCAATCGGAGTTGATTTCCCTCGCTGTCAGTGGGAATTTTCTCACCCTTTGGAAGATAGCCCACTACTCCCCCAACCTTGCTTTGAAAAATATTCGGCTTTTTAAAATCCAGCGAAACAAAGCAGGCAGGAACGGAAGTTATCTTTTTGATTTCGTCAAGTATCAGCTTTAATTTTTCTTCTTTTGTCATAACAAAAAACTCCTTTTTTATTAAAATTTTTGCCATAAACGGTGGATATTAGAGAGGTGAGAGAGATTTATAGTATGGGCTACCGCACCTACACCCCCACAATAGGATTTTAAGAGATTTTGCCAAAATAAAAATTATTTTTATACATTAGCCACAATCCCAATAGTAACGCACATCTGAAAAATCCTTTGCCTTAAGCTTTTCCTTGTTAATAAAGAAATTTCCAATTCCGCTGTCGCCCCACATCACACGTTCTTTAAAATCATCTTGAAAAGACAATCCATCAAAATCACTGTCAAGCTGAAACAACAAATAATCATGAGCATCATTACATCTCCTTGGGTCGCCTTGAATAAAACCCGGAAAACCACCAATTTTATGTCCCATGTTTTGATTGAAAACTTTCCTACCAACAAGATTGTTTAATTCATTATAGCTTATTGGTATTTCGCCGAAATATTTAATAGGATTTTGCGAATAAATCTCATTATAATACTTTACAAAGGCATCATAGAACTTTTTCCCACCATAATCAAATGATTTTTTGAAAAAAATTTTATATCCCTCACCCTTTACTGGATTAAAGTCCTCCAAAGTTGGCTTAAACTTGCTTAAAACATCTTGTTTTGTAACTGCTTTATCTATTTTTTCGTGATAAACAACTTTAAAATCGTCATAAAGTCCTGCCAATTCATCATGCAAAATCCAAAACTGCAAGATGCCAGCGTTTGGAAATTCCTCCAAATCTATATCTTCACAATTAATTTGTGCCAAAAGCCTGAGCTGATTACCTTTGCTGTCCATTGGAATATCCTCATTTTTGGGAACATAACCCACTCCGCCAACGCAACTGTCATAAATTGTAGGTTCTTCATTTAAAAGCGAAAACCTATACATTGAAACAGTAGTTTCTTTTTTGACTTTTTCAAATATTTTTTCTATATTTTGCACAAGTTTTTCTTTTTCAAGCATAATTTCTGTTCCTTCGGAAGCACAACTTTTACATAGTTTGGATTTGACTTTTTCGAATATTTTTTCTATATTTTGTAAAAACCCTTCTTTTTCAAGCATAATCTCTATTCCTCCGAAAGCACATCTTTTACATAGTTTGGAATTGCAAACCCCCCCTTGTGCAGGTCGGAATTATAATATTTTGTTTCAATTCCAAACTTTGCCCATTCTTTTGGCTTGTGGTCATAAATTGGGTGAAGATTTTTGGAAGCAAAACCAAAAAGCCAATGTCCTGAAGGATAGGTTGGAATATGTGCTTGATAAACAAATGCAACCGGAAAACAACTTCCTATTCTTCTGTGGGTTCTCTTTACCATATCAACATAACTTGCATAATAGGTGCTTTCATGCTGATTGATTAAAATTCCATTGTCCGTTAGAGCCGAAAAACAGTTGCCATAAAAATCTTTTGTAAACAGTCCCTCGCCAGGTCCAAAGGGGTCGGTGCTGTCCACAATAATCAAATCATATTCGTTATCTTTTCGCCTTACAAATTTAAGTCCGTCCTCATAATAAATAGTAACCCTTGGGTCGTCAAGTTTGCAAGCCGTTTGAGGCATAAATTCTTTGCAAACCCGAACAACCTGCTCATCAATTTCAACCATATCAATATGTTCTATACTATCATATCGGCAAAGTTCTCTAATTGTTCCGCCGTCCCCTGCTCCTATAACAAGCACCTTTTTTATGTCAGGATTAACCGCCATAGGCACATGAGTTACCATTTCATGATAGATAAACTCATCTTTTTCAGTACACATTAAATATCCGTCAAGCACCAAAAATCTTCCAAACTCATAACTGTCAAAAACATCAATCTGCTGATAATAGCTTTTTCCTGTATACAATTGCTTTTTAATTTTAATAGAAAAATCCACATCATCTGTGTGATGTTCGGTAAACCAAAGTTCCATTTTAATTCCTTTCTACAATATTTATCCACTCAATATTCATATCTTCTGTACCGGTCATAAAACAGCCCTTTTCCTTGCAATAAGCAATATATGCAAGTATCTCATCTGTTATAATTTCACCGGGGGCAAGTATTGGAATCCCCGGGGGATAACACATAACAAATTCCCCACAAACACTCCCTGCACTCTTTTCAATTGGTACAGATTTTTTGGGCGAATAAAAAGCTTCGTTCGGCGACATTTCAACCAAAGGATTTATATATTCGTGGTCAAAAAGCCCTGAGGGGTCTTTTCCAAAACGTCTTTTTATATCTGTCAAGGCTGAGATAAAGCGTTCTATTTCAAGTTCTCTATCTCCTGCCGAAACAATCGCAAGAATATTTCCAATATCCCCAAATTCTATTTGAATTGCATAATCATCACGCAAAATATCATAAACTTCAACCCCTGCAAGCCCCATTGCTCTTGTGTGAACCGAAACTTTTGTGGTGTCAAAATCATAAACGCTATCGCCGTTTATAATATCCCTGCCATAGGCATAATAACCACCAATTCGATTTATTTCCTCTCTTGCATATTCAGCATATTTTACTGTCTTTGCAAAAATTTCTTTGCCATTTAAATATAAATTTTTTCTTGCAAGGTCAAGCGAAACCATAAGCAGGTAACTTCCGCTTGTAGTTTGAGTTAAATTTATAATCTGCCTTACATATCCTTCATTTATATTTTTGCCAATATGCAAGAAACTGCTTTGGGTGAGCGAACCGCCCGTTTTATGCACGCTGACCGCCGCCATATCTGCACCCGCTGCCATTGCATTTATTGGAAGATTTTCTCCAAAATACAGATGCGTTCCATGTGCTTCGTCTGCAAGAACATACATATTATTTTTGTGGGCAATTTCAACTATCTTTTTAATATCTGAACATATTCCATAATAGGTTGGATTATTAACAAGAATTGCCTTAGCGTCAGGGTTTTGTTTTATTGCAAATTCAACATCTGCCACCGACATTCCAAGAGGAATACCAAGCTGTTTATTAATCCCCGGATTGACATACACGGGAATAGCCCCACACACAACACAAGCGTTTATGGCACTTCTATGTACATTTCGGGGCATTATTATCTTCTCTCCACTCTTGCAAACGCTCATGACCATAGCTTGCACGGCGGCGGTTGTGCCATTAAGAATAAAAAACGAATGTGCCGCACCAAAAGCCTCTGCTGCAAGTTCTTCTGCCTGCCTTATCACCGAAACAGGGTGACAAAGGTTGTCAAGTGGTTTCATGGAATTTACATCAAGGGTCAAGCACTGCTGCCCCAAAAAATCCCTAAGTTCCTTGTTTCCACGTCCTCCCTTGTGTCCCGGCACATCAAGACGCACAACACGATTTTGAGAATGTTTTTTCATCGCTTCATAAATAGGAGCATTATTCTGGTTAGTCAATTTATTTATTCCTCCCATTAATAATATTTAATATATATTCATGCCACTGAAAATTTCAATCATTTCATTTTTAAGATTAGTGTGGATTTCATTTTTTTCTTCAAAAGACAAGTTTTCGGCATCTTTCTTGAAAAGATAATTCTTAAGGTCTATATCCTTTATCATCATTTTCGTGTGGAAAATATTAGACTGATAAACATTTACATCTACCGCCTCATATTTTTTAAGGGTAGAGGGATTAATAAACTGCTGTATTGAATTTATTTTATTATCATTAAAATATTTAGTTCCTCTTATGTCACGAGTGAAACCTCGCACCTTATAATCAATAATAATTATATCCGAATCAAAGCTTGCAATAAGATAATCCAATGCCGAAAGAGGAGAAATCATACCGCAGGTGGCAACATCAATATCCACCCTAAAGGTTGAAATTGAATTGTCGGGGTGATGTTCGGGAAAGGTATGCACTGTAACATGACTTTTGTCAAGATGCCCTGCCACACATCTGTGAGCAGGCTTCATATACTCACCATGATTGCAAGAAATATCAATATCTTCATCGGCAAGACTTTTTTCAGCAATAAGAAAATTCACCGATGCACCTTGAGGTTCATAATCCTGTTTGGAAATATTAAGTACTTTAGCACCAATCATATCCGTAACATCACAAAGAATCTTTGTAAGACGTTCGGAATTATACTGTTCATCAATATATTCAAGATAATCAATCTGTTCACGCTCGGTTTTAGCATAGCACACATCATAAATATTAAAACTTAACGTTTTGGTCAGATTATTAAATCCATAAAGTTTAATCTTTTTTATCTTTGTCACTTCCCTTTAATTTCAAATTAGTAAAGTATATAATACTATTATACCATTTTTCAAATAATTTTCATGAACTTTCTGTTAACATTCAGGGGTTTTTTTATAATATTTTTATTTTTTTAATAACTTTATTATTTTAGCATAAAAAAATGCCGTCAACACCTGCCCGAAGGCAGGTATTGACAGCAAAAAATTATATATTTTTGTCGTCCGTTTTAGAAATTTCAAATGTTTTGGAATTTACCTTATATGCTCCCATATTTTCAACGCTCGAATTTCTGTTTAAAATCAAGGCAAAATAATAATATTTCTCCTTTCCCTCCTGCTGACAGCCAAGATAACCAAAATACCTGCCATCGCAATCCGGATAGGACTTTCGCATTTTTTCCGCAAAAGCGTTGTAGCTTGGAACAGCGTCACTTGTAAGCTCCTCAAGTTCCAAATCCTTTACATTCTTTTGAACAATCTCATAACTGGGTTGAGAAGATGTTTGCTCCTGCATTTGGTTTATGTTTCCCGTTTTGTTTTTAAGCCCGCAGGAAACCGCCGTAACCATAATAACCGAACACACAGCAAAAGCCGCAATTCTTTTGTTAATCATAAAAAATCTCCTTAACAAAACCTTCTGTATTTGTCACAAATGTTGTCACCTTAAATATAAGTAGTTTTTCGGTCTTTTCATTATATCATAAAGTAAAAATTAAGTAAAGCGAAAACGGATATTTTCAAAAAAAATCTCCCATTCCGACATTTTTCAGGAACGGGAGAAAAAATTATTTATACAAAATCACAATTGATTTTCCAATTTTTAGTTGTTAGATTTTAATCATATTCAACAACGTCAATCCACTTCATAAGCAGGTCTTTTTCTTCGGCAAAATTCTTTTCAAGCTGTGCAGCAGCAACAATAGGAAGCCACTTTTGAACATAAATTTTGGAAGTCTGGGTTTTTCTGCAGAAAATATCAAGATAAACATCGGCAAGCTTTTCCCAGTGCAGGCTCAAAAGCAGATAGGTTTTAGCTACGTCCGCCGAAGCGTTGCCCTGACGGGAAGAACCCCAGTCAAGAACCACAACTCCGCCATCGTCATTGATTACAACATTATCTGGCGAAAAATTGTTGTTGCAAAGTTTGGTATGTTTTGGCATCGAATCAAGACGGGTAAGCAATTCATACTTTTTGATTTCGTCAATTTCGGTAAGCCCCTTAATCTGTCTTGCCATTTTGTCCTTAAGCTTGCTAAGAAGTGGCATTGACTGTGCCTGATATTCAAGCTGAATGTCAACCAGCTTTTCCATATACATTTCTGCCTTTTCGGGCTGTTCCTTAATAAGTTCGGACATTGTCTTGCCGGGGATATAATCTCTTACAAGAACCCATTTGCCGTCCTCAATTTTCACCTCACGAACCTTTGGCATATCAATTGTACAGTTTACAAGGGTTGTTTCAACTCTGGAGGTTGTAAGGGCTGCATACAAGCACTTTTCCTTATATTCGGGCTTCTTGTACACACGAATCATAGAATCGCCGTCAACGTAAACATCATAAAGTTCCTTGGATTTTAATAATTTTCTTTCACTCATAATCAATCATCCTTTCGTTTAGTCCGCCCGATATATAATATTATATAGCACGGAAAATTTTACTTAAATTAAAATCGAAAAACAGTTGAAAATTTTTATTTATTTTGTCTTGCCCTGTCATTCTTTTTTCTGTGTTTATTATACCACTTTTTTTTATATTTGTAAAGAGGTTTTTCGTCATTTTCACAATTGTTTACAAATTATTTTCTGTTCATTTACTTATCGTTAATATATATAATCACCACGCAAAAAATATATAGTTAAATTGCACAATGAAATCAATGTAACTTTAGTGCATATCACAAAAAGCAAAAATAGTTACAAAAAAAGCCATTGCCTAAAGCAATGACTTTTTTATTATTTTTACCAATACATAAACACGGGAGTACCGAGCGGAATATTGTCATAAACATATTTTGCGGTGTTAAACGGCATATTTATGCAACCATGCGAACCCATGCTTGTTTTGTATCTTGAACCTCCAAAAATTCCATTCTGCCAAGAGGCATCGTGCATTCCAATACCAATAAGGCTTATATAGTTCCAATAGTCAACATAGGAAGCATAGGAAACGCCGTCAGAAGAACCTCTAAGGGTCTTTGCCCTTTCTTTATACCAAAGTTTATACACGCCACCAGGGGTATTTCTTGAAGCGGAAGGATATCCCGAAACAATATCCGATTCAATCTGAAGTTCCCCGTCCTTATAATACCAGAAATGTTGTGCCGACAGGTCAACCTCCATATAATTTTTGGTGTCCCAGTCACGTTCTGCTGTTCTCCATTCGGGGTTGCAGGAAAATTCATAGTTTGCCCACGGCTGAACATAATATACAGGCTTAACCTCAACGGTTTTTCCGTCATTTATAAGTTTGCCAATCTGTTCAACCATTTTTTCTTGGTCAAGCCACCAGCCATAATTGCCCTCGCCCTGTGGAATTGTAATTGTTCCACGGTTGGTTGTGGTAAACTCTCTGTCTTTTTTATAAGTATCATATTTTTCGGCAAGCCCTTCGACATAAGCCATTGCCTTGTCATGGTCTACTTCGATTTTATCGTCCTTAAAGCTTATCCAGTCCATAAAGGTTTTTCCCTCAAGGGTTTCTTTTGCATAGTCAAAATCAAAGGTAATGTTGACATTGTATAAATTGTTAAGCTTGTCGCACTCCTCCTGCAAATCCTTTGCAGTAACCTTTGGAAGGATATATGCTTCCGACTGGGACATATCAAGGTTATAATTTCCCTCGTCAATATTTTTCTTTACAAAATTATACAACTTTTCTTTATCCAGTTTGTTTCCGTTATCTTCGGGGGTAACCTCAAATCCCTTTTCATTCTGAACAATTTTCGCATCGGTTGGTTCAACCTCTTTCCAGTCATGGTTTACAATAAGGTCGTGAAGTTTTTTATCATCATAAGAGGTTTTAACCGGAATGGTATATTCGGTTGGCGAAAAAAGCGAATTGTACCAAGATTTATGTTCAAGACCATTATAAAGCGACTGAACACTTTGTTCTATATCCGTTTTAAAGTCGATATCTTTGGTATCAAATTTTTCAACCTTGCCTTTTTGGTTTGCAAGCGAAAAACTTCCGGTAATTTCAAAGTTTTGTTCAACGCTTGCCACAGCATGCTCAAGATTTTTCTTGCTGACATCAACACCATTTATTTTAGTGTTGTAAAGAAAAGTATCCTTTGTTTTGTTGTAGCCGACCTTGTACCACACAATAACGCCAACAACCAAAACTACTATTATTGCCACAAAAATTATGCAGGCAATAAGAATAGTATTATTTTTTTTGTTTTTCTTATTTTGGTTTCGTTTGTTGTTATTTGTCTGTTTGTTGTCTGATTTACCTTTTAAATTTGCCTTTCTGTCAATAGCAGAAGCGAAATCAATATCGCCTGCTTTTGATTTGCTCTCAACACTGTTGTTTGCCACAATTGTTCTCCTTTATAATAGCCAGAATTGTTTTCATACTTTCAGAAAATATAAAAACGCTATTGTAATAATTATAATATATTTACAAACAAAAATCAAGTACTAAAGTACACAATGTTTTTAAGTATTCCCGATAAAAATTAAGCAATTATAACGCTAAACAAAAAACTATTTCTTATCAAGCAAAATCCCCCGCCGTAAGCGGGGG
>CANRLN010000043.1 GCA_947631445.1 uncultured Clostridia bacterium | reverse complement strand
ATTGCACAGGAATTTACATCGTTTTGTTCGTCATTTATCCAGTTTGCAGGAACAAGCTTTTCATTGTTTGCAACAAGTGAGGCGTCCACATTTTCAATATCAATCATATATGGTTTTTCGCTGACCCTAACAAAGGTCATCATCTGTTTGGTTTTGCCCTCAAGAGCGGCAATAACTGCTTGCTCGCCAATTCTTTCCGCCTCGTCAATATCCGTTTTAGAACAGATATGGGAAGAACATCTTTGCATTACATTAAGTTCAATCGAACGCACCTTGCAATTCATTCTTTCACGGATAACATTTTCAAGCAGTTTGCCCACACCGGAAAGATATTTATGTCCAAAGTTATCCACAACACCGGTTTGATAATCGCCGTCAATCTCATCTGAATTGATATTAACACCCTCCGAAACGGCAACAATAACCGCCTGATGTTTTGCCCTTGCTTGCTTTACGTCCTCAACGAATTTTTCAATGCTGAAATCACATTCTGGAAGATAAATAAGATGCGGAGCAATTTCTCCATTGGAACGCAAAACACAGGTGGAAGCGGTAAGCCAGCCGGCATGGCGACCCATAATTTCAACAATCGTAACCGAATCAATTGCATAAACCGAACTGTCACGGGTTATTTCCTGCACTGTCGCAGCAACATATTTTGCGGCACTTCCGAATCCGGGGGTGTGGTCGGTATAAGGCAGGTCATTATCAATGGTTTTTGGAATACCAATAACCTTTATATCTTCACCGACCTTTTCAAAATAATCTGCAAGTTTTACAACTGTGTCCATTGAATCGTTTCCGCCTATATAGAAAAATGCCTTAATACAATGACGTTTCATATTTTCAAGGATTTTTTCATAAATTTCGGGCTTTTCTTCTGCATTAGGGAGCTTGTAACGACATGAACCAAGGGCGGTTGACGGGGTTTGTTTTAAAAGTTCCAAATCTTCATTAGATGTGATAACTCTTTTAAGGTCAACCAGATTGTCATTTATAATTCCCTCAATACCGTTTTTTGAACCAAATACAGCATCTATACTTTCTGTTCGCAAAGCTTGACGGAACACCCCTACCAATGAAGCATTAATAGCACAGGTAGGACCTCCCGACTGAGCAACAGCAATATTCATAAAATTTCACCAAACCTTTCATAAAAACTATATATAAAATCAATAAACCGTTTAGTTTTTAGACCGTTCGGTTTTTATGATTTTCTTTTTTGTTTATATACATTTTTTCATCAGCAAGCTTAATAAGACTGTCAATGTCGCAGAATTTTTCTGCCTTTTCAATACAAAATCCCATACTTGCATATATATTGTAGGGCTTTTGAGAATGTTTGTTTATCTGCACAAGCTTGTCCTCAATGCTTTTTAGCTTTTGGTCAATGCGGCTTTGATTGTAATCGCCTATACCAATAAGAACAAATTCATCTCCGCCGATTCTAACCGATATTTCGTTTACATCAGTGTTGCTGCTGAGGGCGTTTGCAATTGACTTAAGACCAAAATCACCCTCTGAATGTCCGAAAGTATCGTTTATATATTTTAGCCTGTCCATATCCGCCATAAGCACAAATATATCTTTGAAAGAATTGGATTTTAACAGTTCTTCAAATTTGATATACATTCCACGGCGGTTGTAAAGGCCGGTTGTAATATCGTGCATTGAATTGTTTAGTATTCTAAGCCTTATTCTTAACATTTCGAGGGCATTGTTTACATTTCTTATCCAGTTTCGATAAACATAATTTATCTTTTCATTCTGGGAAAGGTCGCATTTCAAAACCGAATAGCCAAGCGTTTCTTCATTAAAATGTACAGGAGAAAAATAATAAACCGACGGTTTGTCATGTTTTTTAAACATTTCAGGAAACATTTCAGAGCTGTCAAAGCTGTAATAGCCTGTTTTTTCTGACATATTGACAATATCGGGAAATTCTTCTGAAACGTCGTTTCTTGAGCGGACGGCAATTTTCATTTTCGGCGGATAACCCTTTGTAAGTAAATCGGATTTATCCAGCCAGTTTTCTTTAAGACAAAGATAATATTCTTTGTAAGGAGCAATTAAGTACACACAATGATATATTTTGTTGAGCAGGTCGTATTCCGATTCGGTGCTTATAAGCGATTCATACATATAGCTTTCCAGCAGTCGGCTGATGTCATAAGGTTTTTTTGCTTCTTCGTCCGCAAGCACATTTTGATGGGTGCTGTAAATGGAATCGGTAATTCTTTTTTTTATATAAAGTATATCCGGATTGCAGCCGCAACTGTCGCCTTTTTTTAATCCGCTTCGTGGAAAATCGGGAATATCTTCAATCTGCTTGTTTGGCTCGATTTTTTTTCTTATAATATTAACAGCCTCTGCAGCAGCCTTTGCAACTTCGGGCGAAAATGTAGTAATGGAAATATCGTTCATAATAGCCTCTTGTGTTGAGTCATATCCTGTTACAATCACCCGTTCAGGAACAGAAATTCCATGTTCTACAAGTCGATTGGTAAGACCGATTGCCATATGGTCGCTGGCACAGATTACAGCATCGGGAATTTCATATTTGCCTTCGGCTATATCGTCAGCAAGCTTTTCGCCCGATGAATACCAAAAGTCCCCATAAAAGATTTTGTTTTTATCCACCGGAATATCATTTTCCCTAAGATAATCTATAAATCCAGCAAGACGGACGGTTGAGGAATTATGTCCCTCATATCCAGCAAGAAAATATACATTTTTGCAGCCGTGTTTTTCAAACACATGACGGCTTATTTTTTTGAAAGCCGAACGGTCGTCAGTATACACCGTATCATATTTAAAATTACAATCTTCTATTGTTTCGTCCATTGATACTATGGGACATTTTGCGTTTTCGTCCAGAATTTTTTTTACGATTTTAATAGCTTCGCTTTTGCCGTTGTCGGATAGGGTAAGGGCGGTGACGATAATACCATCAAGTAAATCGCAGTTTATTAAATTATAAATATTTAGTTCGCCCTGCAAATAGTCTTTATAGTAATGGCAAACATGGACTAAAGTTGAAAAAACAGCTACATCATAACCATATTTATTACATTGACAAAATACGCCCTGCATAACCCGCTTTTGATACATACTTTCTGGATTTGATGTTATTAATGCAATAATTTTTCTTTTCTTTAACATTTTTCTGCCCCGTTTCAATCCAAATGCTGTTGCAATCCCCCTGCAACAAGCAGGTATAAAATACCTTAAGTAATAGTATAACATATTCTTTTCGATTTGTCAATAGATAATATAAAGTTCATACAAAGTCTATGTTTTTTGTTAGATAATTCCATAAAACAAACAAAAACAGGTATACCGCAAAATGCGATAACCCTGTTTTTTGCTCTATATTATGTGTAATATTTAGTTTATTTGAGTATGCCGTTTTGGTGGGCATTATCAAGAATTTTTTTAATATATTCCCAAAGTTGTTCCGAACCCTCTTTTATATGCTCGTTACGTTGGTAGACCTGTTCATATTTTATTTCGTGTTCCTGCCAGCTTATTCCGTTTTTAGTGGCATTTAAAAGCATTGGTTGAAGTCGGTCGACAGCGGCTGCGAATTTTGCTTCGGGAGTTTTTCTTTCTTCAAACTCCTGCCAGAGTTTTATATATTCTTGCTTTTGGTCGTCTGGAAGCAGTCCGAAAAGGCGGTCGGCGGCTTTTGTTTCTCGGTCGGTTTTGGTGGTGTAGCCCTGCTGGTCATAACAGTAGGTGTCGCCTGCGTCAATCTCCACTATATCATGAATTAAAACCATTTTGACCGTGTGAAGAACATCAATTTTTTCCTTTGAGTGTTCCGCAAGCATTATAACAAAAAGTGCAAGGTGGAAAGAATGTTCCGCATCGTTTTCACGGCGTTTATATTTTTCCTGTTCTCCCTCAAACTCTCTCATAGAATCCCCACGGCTCTCATCATTTATAACATAGGTTTGACGATAGAGATTTTTCATTTTGTCTGCCTCAAGCAGAAATTCAATTTGTTTTTTAAGTCTGTCCATAATATTTTTCTCCTAATAATTAAATATAATTTATTATATCATAAAAATTTGAACTTGTCAATAAAAAATCCCCGCTTTTTAAAAGCAGGGATAAATTTTATTTTAATCCAACAACAGTTTTAAGAATTTGAAGTGCATCTTCTGTGTTAAGTTCGCCGTCATCATTTAAATCGGATTGGTATACTTTTTTATTTGGCAAACACTCTATTTCAACAGTGTGTTTAAGAACAATAAGAGCGTCATCAGTGGTCACTTCGCCATCAATATTAATATCGCCAGCCTTTGGCTCGCCGTATATTTCAATAAATTTAGGGTTTTCCACAAGATACATATCCCAGCAAGCAACAGGAGGAGTTCCTCCATATATATCACAATGTGTAATCATGTCTAAAGCATTGGATATTTCACGTTCTGCATCATTAGATTTGAAAGTTCTAACTGTAGGGTCACTTGAACAATATAAAAAAGTAAGGGTATTATATACTGAACTTGTAAGTTCTTTAAGAGAAAGTTTGGAAAGTTTGCTATCAATAAATAGATTGCCATAGTTGACTTCACTTTCAATTTCTGCATCTGTTGTTACAGCGTCCATATAGCTTGGGCAGGCAAGACCCTTTTTTACTGCATATTGATATTCTTTACTATTCATTGTTGTTAATGCTGAATCACGTTTTATTACATCACCTGTGCCTTTTCCAGGAGGAGGTGGTTCAGCAAAAGAAACAGCACTATTGGAGAAATTCAAAACAGTTGCCACTGCAAGAAAGCCAGATAAAAATTTATATATTTTTTTCATAATAATTATCTCCTTAAAATATTTTTTATTGTAATTGAAATCTTCCTTCATATAATATTATACAACTAAATCATGTGTTTGTCAATATGTATTATTATATATGTCAGTAAAATCTATATTTTTAACAAAAAAATCAACAATCTTTTCCAAACAACAGTTTATATTGTTTTTCTATTCTTTCTTTGGCTTTTTCCCTCATTTCGGGGGAGATTATTTTTATAACCGTTCCAAAGCTTAAAATGCGTATAAGCAATTCGGTTTCATCGGATTTATTATAATCTAAAATAACTTTACAATAGCCTGAATTATATTCGCTTTTCTTGCGGTAGGGAGCAAATTCATTCATAAAGCGTTCTATTCCATTACGCTGATAGCTTACTTCCAATTCCACCTGCTTGTATTTTTCAAATGGCAATTCATTTTCATTATAATTTATAAACTCATCCGCCTGCTCGGCAAGTATTATACGGCTTATATTTATAGTATTTTGTTTTTCAATTTGATTATTTTTTAAGCGGAAACAGATAAGACGCATGATATTATTTTTGGGAGAAAACTGTATTTTATAGGGCAGAAATTTTCCATACATCTCACCACTTTTTGGGGTGCTATAATTTATCTTGATAATTCTTTTTTGCTTTATACTATTTAATATAATATTAAAATTATCTATATAGTTTTGGTCTATGCTGTCGCCACCCTCAAACACATCAAAAAAGTGAAAGTTTTGAGATTGATATAAAGGTTGTGTGTCGGCAAGTTTTTGACTTAAATTTTTATGTGTTTGCTGGTCTAAAAACAAGTGGGAACGTGGGTCAGCAAGTTTTGCTTTGATATAACTCTTTTGAAGATTGGTCAGTATTTTAGGTGGAATATTTTTTGTTATTGGTGAAAAAGTGTTATCGGGGTTTGGTTTTAACAAGCCCCAATCGTTTTTTAAAATATTTATATCAATATACAAACCAGTTTCGTCAAAAGCATTCTCTGTTATAATAGCTTGTATATCTTTAAGGGTTAGTTTAGGCTTAGCAAGAATTTTTTCTACTATTCTATAATAAGCACCATAAATTTCCGAAAAAAACTCCATTTTAAAATTCCTCCAATGTAAATTTTTTAATCTTTATACATTTCATACATTAATTGCAAATCTCTTTTTAGTTTTGCAATGATTGCAGGGTTGTTGCCATCAATATCTATAATTCTTCCGATAAAAGTCTTAATCCAAGGGAGTGTTTCGTTGGAGTCGAAAACCTCCGCTGAATATTTATAAACATTTTCCCGAATCCTTTCAACCGTTCCATTTCGCTTTTCACGATAAAGCCTATCAATTACATATCTTTCGGTTTTTTCGTCTGCTACAATGGTAAAAGAAATATGTTCATTATTTTTGTTGTCCTTGCGATTTCCAAAAGAAACGCTAAAGCATCTGTCTGCATTTTGGGTGTATCCTTGCATATAGGTATCATAATTTTCTTCTATTGAGGCTATTTTAACCTCTTTTATATAATCCAGCCTTTCGGAAACAATTCTTTCAAGCTTTTTGCGATAGGCAATAAGATAACGTCTGCCGGTTTGGGTGGAAACGTGTATTTTAAGTGGTACAAGGCTATAACTGCTTTCGTTACCGTTCTTACTGATTTTTTTAACATTTATATTTTTCTTTTGATTTATTGCCGTGATAATATAAAATAATATTTCGTCCTCAAGGGTATGCACTATAAAATTATGTTTGAACAAAAAAATATCGTTGGAAATATCCATGCTCTTTAAAATGCTATCCCCAATTACACCAAATTCTGAAGTCCCCGAAAAGAATTTAATCATATCCTCAAGCCCTGCATATTCTTTAAAATATTCGTCTGTTCTGTCGGTGGAGAGGGAATAGTAGTTTGTTTTGCCCTGCTTTTCAACCAACACAATCCCCTCATCTATATAGTTTTTTAGCTTGTTTCTTATAGTGTTCTCATCAATATCATAATAAATCTGCTCTGCAATTTCTGAGATATTTAACTTTTCGCCACCGGACAAAATATCTAATATTAAAAAGTGCAATAATATTTGGCTGTTGGTAAAGCTTTTGGAATAAAAGGCATTGTAAAGAGGGTTTTCTGAGATTTTACTGCAATCTATAAAAATATATGGGGTTTTGCCTTTTTTAGTATTATTATATTTAATATATTCTTTTAGCCAGCTTTCTACGCGTCTTTTTTCGTCATCATAGGTTCGTGCAGATTTTTTTTCGGCAAAATCCTGCCTTGTTTTAAATCCGTTGATAAAAAAATCCCTTATGTAATCCCTTGTTTTGTAAAAATGTTTAATAAGTTCTGAATATCTTCCCATTTTTTTATTTCTCCTTATATTATTATAAAATAATAATAACATATTTTTTCAAAAAAATCAACCATTTTTTTAAGTTCGCAGATTTTTTTTAATGATTATTGAAAGATTTTATAGTATAATCTAAATATAGAAAGAAAACAGAACAGGCAAAAGGAGATGACAAAGGTGTTTGTTATAAAAGAAGAAAAAGCAGTGCCTATTAAAATATGGGCGGATAAAGAACAGGTTGAGGACGGTTGCCTTGAGCAGGCTATAAACCTTTCAAAACTTCCCTTTGCCCACAAGTGGATAGCACTAATGCCAGATACCCACACGGGAAAGGGTATGCCGATTGGTGGGGTTGTAGCTTGTAAGAACGCTGTAATTCCAAATGCGGTTGGTGTGGATATTGGTTGCGGTATGGCTTTTGTGCAGACGGATATACCAGTACAAGAGCTTAAAGAAACCATGACAGGTAGCGGAAGCTTGCTCCACACAACAGTTGGCGAAATTTTGCGAAATATTCCAACTGGCTATGAACACTATTCCAAACCGCAAACTTCAAGTGTGCTGGATAAAGCAAAGTCTGAAATAGATAAATATAAAACCGACCCCGAATTAATTCCACAGATTGATGACGGATATTTTCAAGCGGGAACTCTTGGAGGAGGCAACCATTTTATCGAACTTCAGCAGGACGAAAACGGATTTTGTTGCATAATGCTACATTCGGGGAGCAGACATTTTGGAAATAGAATAGGACAGCATTTTAACGCTATTGCAAAAGAACTTAACCAAAAATGGCATAGTGCGGTTGACCCCTCACTGCCATTCCTGCCGGTAGATAGTGACGAGGGGCAAAGATATTTAAACTTTATGCACCTTGCAATGGATTTTGCTCAGGAAAACCGTGCAATTATGCTTGAAAAGGTTAAAAAAATTCTCACCGAAAAAACAGAAAAATTCTTGGGCAAAACACCAGTGTTTTCGGGAGAGATAAACTGCCACCACAACTATGCGTCATTTGAAAATCATTTTGGTGAAGATGTATGGGTTCACCGAAAGGGTGCAATAAGAGCAACAGAGGGCGAACTTTCAATTATCCCTGGGGCTATGGGGTCATATAGTTATATTGTTCGTGGAAAAGGCAACCCCGAAAGTTTCTGCTCCTCATCTCATGGGGCAGGTAGAAGATATTCAAGAACAAAAGCATTGAATGAATTTTCCATTGAAAAAGTAATGGTTGATTTGAAAGCTCAAGGGATTGTTTTGGGCAAACACAAAAAATCTGATGTTGCTGAAGAATGTAGATTTGCCTATAAAGATATTGATGAGGTTATGGAAAATCAAAAGGATTTAGTAGAGCCAGTAAAAAAGCTTTTCACCGTTGGGGTGGTAAAAGGCTAAATAATTTAAAGGCAGTAACAGCAACACAATAGCTTATAGCAAAGAACTTAAAATTCTTGTACCAAACTGCCTTGTCAATGGATTAAATTTAATTATTTAAAACCTATAAAAAAGCTTTTCACAATTTAAGTGATTAAAAGTTAAATAAATTTAAAACAAACAATTTAAAGGCAGTAACAGCAATAGTTTGATTTAGCTTGAAGCAGGGGACTGAAAATCCCCGTTATATCTACTGCCTTGCTAACGGCTTAAACTGCAATTATTTTATTTGAGGTCCACGTTGGAGAATTTAGTTTAAGTTTAAAACGCCAATGTTTCAATTAATTAAGCCGTGTTAAAGATGTGTACAGCAAATATAACGTGTCATGGGTTCGATTCCCATTATCTCCATTAATACGGGGATATAGCTCAGTTGGTAGAGCAGTGTTAGTTTGCATCTTGTGTTTTTTTGAAAATCAAATAATCCAACGGCACATACAGCAACAAGTTATAATTTACACTTCCCTTGTAAATATAAAGTGTCGTGTTAAAGATACGTACAGCAAATTTGTTTTTTGTGAGGGGTAGTCTGTCGGAGCAATGCTTACGGGACTGCATACAAAATTTCGTATCTTGTTAAAATTTATTAAAATTATTAAAAAAAGACGCTTACCGCAATTTTTTAAATTACAACCATAGTGATTTTATGCGTCTTGTCAAAGATACAAACAGCAATTTTTAATGTCTTATTGGTTAGAGTGTTATTTATAACATTGGGTTCGAATCCCACGTTTTTGTATCTTGTATTTAGAAAGGAATGATATTATGCTTAATTTTTTGGGAAATTTGAAAGCTGAAAATAATAAAAATTATACGGAAAATGGCGGACTTACCAACGCTACTTCTAATTCTGATTGCCTTGATTTGTTTTTCACTTGTGGAGCGTTAAGAAATGCAAGTGATGAAAGAATAAAAACAGCAGTTTTAAAAGCCTTTGCCGAAGATGCCAATATGGCAATGAAGATTATTTTCTTTGCAAGAGATGTTCGTGGCGGACTGGGCGAAAGAAGATTTTTTAGAACAGCAATTAAAAGTTTGGCGGGTATCGCTCCAGATTCTATAAACAAAAATATTGATATAATTTCAGAATATGGACGCTTTGACGACCTGCTCGCATTGTTTGACACTCCCTGTGAGCAAAAGGCTTTTGAGTTAATAAAAAAGCAACTGTTTGATGATATAGAAAACAAGAACAACGGCAAGCCTATTTCACTTCTTGCAAAGTGGCTTCCCTCTGTCAATACTTCCAATCAGCAGGCAAGAATTTTGGGTAAGAAAATTGCTAAAAAACTTGGCTGGTCGGAAAAAGAATATCGCCAAAAATTAGCCGAACTTAGAAAATATACAGATATTATTGAAAATAGACTTAGAGAAAAAGATTATAGCTTTGACTATGAAAAACAAACCTCTGGAGCTATGTTTAAATATCGAAAAGCATTTATGCGAAACGATGAACAGCGTTATACTGAATTTTTAAATTCGGTTGAAAGGGGCGAAAAAACTCTTAATGCCTCAACTCTATATCCATATCAGATAGTTAGAGATATTCTTACAAAAGGTAGTTTTTCAAAGGCTGAACAAAAATCGCTTGACCTCACATGGAAAAATCTTTATCAAACAGAGCAGTCCACAGAAAATGCAATAGCGGTTATAGACGGTTCGGGTTCAATGACCTGGTCGGCAAATGGAAACGTTAGACCAATTGATGTGGCAATTTCACTTGGTATTTATTTTGCACAGCATAATAAAGGAGAATTTGCCAACCATTTTATAACCTTTTCCATGAACCCCAGACTTATAGAAATCAAGGGCAAAAACATTGTTGAGCAGGTTAAATACTGCAATACTTTTAACGAATGTGCCAATACCAACATTGAAAAAGTGTTTGACCTTATACTTAATACTGCAATAAAAAATAGAGTGCCACAAAATCAACTCCCCAGCAAGATATATATTATATCGGATATGGAATTTGATATGTGTGCTTATGGTGGAAACGACCAAACAATGTTTGATGCTATGACAAAAAAATATAAAAAATACGGCTATAAATTGCCCAATATTATTTTTTGGAATGTCAACAGCAGGCAGAGTGGCAATATTCCCGTAAGAATGACCCAAACGGGTGCGGCTCTTGTCAGTGGTGCAACCCCTGCAATATTCGACATGGTAAAGTCTGGGGATATTTCGCCAATGAAAATTATGCTTGATATTTTAAATTCTGAAAGATATGGTAGCATTACAGCATAAAATTTTCCCCTCACCATAGGCGAGGGGGAATTTTTTAATATAAAAATTTTTTATCCCAATGCTACATCTGCCATAAGCATTATTAAAAAGCCAACAACAAAAGTATATGCAACAAATTTAGAATTGCCATTTTCGCAAGCTTGCGGTATAAGTTCGCTGATGACCACATAAATCATAGCACCAGCAGCAAGGCAAAGCAAATAGGGCAGGGCAGGCACAACAATACTTGTAAGAAGTATTGTGATAATGGCAAATACAGGTTCTACTGCTCCCGAAAGCACACCATACCAAAAAGCTTTTGGCTTACTTTTGCCATCGCTTGCAAGCGGAAGGGATATAATTGCACCCTCCGGAAAATTCTGTATTGCAATTCCTATTGCAAGGGCAATTGCTCCAGCAAGCGAAACAGCATCAGAACTTTTAAGAGCTGCAGCAAACACAACTCCGACCGCCATTCCTTCGGGGATATTATGAATGGTTACAGCAAGCAAAAGCATATTGGTTGACTTTTTTTCTCGGTTGGTTTTGGTTTTTATTATGTCGGCTATTTTGTCTATGACATCAAGCAAAATTATTCCCAGCACTATTCCAAGCACCACAGGAATAAATTTAAGCCGTCCGAAATTCTCGCACATATCCATTGCAGGAAGTATAAGCGACCATACCGAGGCTGCCGTCATAACCCCCGAAGCAAACCCAAGCAGAGCATTTTGTGCATTGTTATGGATATTTTTTTTCATCAGAAAAACACAGCTTGCTCCAAGACTTGTTCCCAGAAATGGGACTAAAAGTCCTGCTATTGTAAGTAAACTCAATTGTTTCACACCCCTTACTATAAACTGCTGTCTAAAACAGCTATTAGTTTTATAGTATTCATAAAGGGGAAAATTTGTGAAAAATTTTAAATTCATTTAAAGTTTGCATAGTATTCCGAAAGTTTTTTGGCAAGAAAGGCAATCTTTGATTTTGCTTGATATTCAATATTTGGATTGCTGTAAATTCCAAGTTTGGAATATTCAAGAGCCATTTTAGCATAGTTCAAAGCCATATGTACCGAAATCGGGTCGTCCATGTCGTAATTTTGAGAAAGTTCCAAAGCTGCCCTTGCCTTTAAAGCAAAAATTTCATCGGCAATTGCTGTATTACTTTCATCACATTTCATAACCTGTTCAAAGTCACTTTTGGAATAAGCCATTTTTGCACTTATCAAAGTGTCAATAATATTTACATTTTTGAATTCGCTTTCCTCTCCAACTAAACTTTCTACAGGAATTTCTAAAACCTCCGAAAGATATTTAAGGGTTCGTATCGAGGGATTGGCATTTCCGCTTTCAATTTGACTTAGCATATTTCGTGTGATAAACTCTCCCACCACCTGTTGTTGAGTCATATTTTTGGCAAGGCGAGCCTCTTTTATCCTTTTTCCAAGTTCAAGCGAGTTCATAAAAAACACCTCCATTAAAAAATTTTCTTTTATTTTATGATAACATATTTATTTTGATATGTCAAGCACTTACATGAATATTTTTTTAAAATTAAAAAAAATTCTTAAAATCCCTTGACAAATCAAAAAAAATAGTATATAATAATATATGAAAGGTAAATGCAATTTACTTTTCTGTCCTTTCATTAAATATTATAGATATATGAGTGCTTTAATCTTAACTTATTGGAATGTAAATTTCATTAAATATTATAGGTACTATGAGGGGCAACAAAACGGATATTAATGTATACTTCCTTTGTTTTAACAGAGGAAGTTATACATTTTAAGGAGCATAAAAATAATGAAAAAAGTTATAAAATTGTCGGTTGTTCTGCTTTCTGTAATAATAATTTTGATTTTTTTGACCGTCTTTTTAAGAATTAAAAATCAGATTTTTTATACAAAAGGCGAATATTCCCCCATTTCCACCTCACAATCCCAAAATTCTATACCCGCCCCCAAAGGATATTCCAAAATAGATTATCCAGAGGATAGCCTTGAAAGTTATATAAAAAGCATGGATTTTTCAAACCAAGATGTTGTGGACTATAAAGGAAACGTGAAACTTTCGGCGGATAGTGTTGCAGGTACTTATAATTTTGAGGTTGGAAATGAAAATCTTATGCAGTGTGCGGATTGCATTATAAGAATTTATTCTGAATATTTGTTTTCAAGTGGTAAACAAGAAAAAATTGCATTTCATCTCACTAATGGAACTCTTATGAAATATAGCGATTGGAAAAATGGAAAACGTCTGCTTGCTTTTGGAGATTTTGCAAAGATGATACCTGCCACCACTCCAGACAGCAGTTTTGATTGCTTTTCGGCATATCTAAAAAGCGTTTATCGTTATGCAGGCACAAAATCCCTTGAAAAAGAGTGTGAAAAAATTTCTTTGCAAAATCTTTCGGTTGGGAATTTAGTGCTTAAGGGCGGAACTCCTGGTCATGTGATGATGGTGGTGGATATGGCTGAAAATTCGACAGGTGAAAAATGTTATCTGTTTGCCGAGGGGTTTACTCCGGCAATGTCTTTTCACATTCTTAAAAACCCTGCCCATATGGACGACCTATGGTATTATCAAGATGAAATTGCAGAGGAAATAAAAACCACCTCTTATACTTTTGAAAAAGATAGTTTTTATAGATATAATTTTAGTTAAAAAAATCCTCCACTTTTTAGTGGAGGATAAATTTTTATCTGTTTTTAAGTGCTTCAAGCGATTGCTCAACCTTTGCCATTTTTTCTTTGGCTTTTTCAAGCTTAGCTTTTTGCTCCTCAATAAGTTTTGCAGGAGCTTTAGCAACAAATCCAGCATTATTGAGCTTGCCGTTTAAGAAATCAAGGTCTTTTTGAATTGCCTTTTTCTCTTTTTCAAGACGTGCAGTTTCTTTTTCCACATCAATAATATCCGACATAGGAATGAAAATTCTTGCACAATCGGTTACGGCAATAACACTATCGGCTGTTTTATCTTCGCCAAACTGCTCGCTTATTTCAACCTCACTTGCATATGCAAGACGCTGGAAGAAAAGTTCTCCCTTTGCGAAAACATCTTTTTCTTTGGTTTCAATAAATATTTTAGCCTTAACAGAGGGAGGAACATTGAGTTCATTTCTGCTTACACGAATTGCCTTAATAGCCGAAATAATCTTTTCAAATTCCTTTTCTTCAGCCTCAAAGTTAAGCGAATTATCATAAACAGGGAAGGACTGAACCATAACTGCCGAGCCATCAGCAACAAGAGCCTGCCAAATTTCTTCGGTGATAAAAGGCATAAATGGGTGCAAAAGCTTGAGCATACCTTTCATAACCCAAACAAGCACCGATTGTGCGGTGGTTGCGGTTTCTCCGCCTGCCAAAATTCTTGGTTTGGTAAGTTCAATATACCAGTCGCAATAAACGTCCCAAATAAAGTCATAAAGTTTTGCAACTGCAACCCCCAATTCAAAGCTTTCAAGATTGTTGTTTACTTCCTTTGCAAGGGTGTTAAACTTGGAAATAATCCATTTATCTTCTACATTGAGTTTGTCCATAATATTATTAATATTAATATCAACATCAAAATCATCAGGAAGATTCATCATAATAAATCTTGAGGCATTCCAAAGCTTGTTAGCAAAATTTCTACTTGCAGTTACCTTTTCATCAATAAATCTCATGTCATTTCCGGGAGCGTTGCCGGTAGCAAGCATAAATCTTAAAGCATCAGCACCATAATTATCAATAACTTCAAGTGGGTCAATACCATTGCCCAAAGATTTGGACATCTTTCTGCCCTGTGCGTCACGAACAAGACCATGAATAAGTACAGTATCAAAAGGCTTTTGGTTCATATTTTCAAGACCTGCAACAATCATTCTTGACACCCAGAAGGTAATAATATCATAACCGGTAACAAGGGTGTTGGTAGGATAGAAATATTTTAAATCCTCTGTCTGTTCTGGCCAACCGAGGGTGGTAAAAGGCCAAAGAGCCGAACTAAACCATGTGTCGAGGGTGTCGGGGTCTTGACGCATTGGCTTTCCACACTTAGGACAGTTACAACTATCCTCTTTGGTTACTTTTATCTCTCCGCAATCATCACAATAGAAAGCAGGAATTTGATGTCCCCACCAAAGTTGGCGGGAGATACACCAATCACGAATATCCTCCATCCAGTTGAAATAGTTCTTTTCAAAACGAGCGGGAACAAACTTAATTTCTCCATCTCTTACCGATTTTATAGCGGGTTTTGCAAGGTCAGCCATCTTAACAAACCATTGGAGTGAAACTCTTGGTTCTATGGTAGTACCGCAACGGTAACAAGTTCCAACGTTATGTTCGTGTGGTTCAACCTTAACCAAAAATCCGCCCTTTTCCAAATCCTCAACGATTTTCTTTCTTGCTTCATATCTATCCATTCCGGCGTATGCAGGGTAGTCGTCAACAATTTTAGCGTCATCTGTCATAACGTTAAGCACCGGCAGGTCATGGCGAAGTCCAACCTCAAAGTCGTTAGGGTCGTGGGCAGGGGTGATTTTAACAACACCTGTACCAAATTCCATATCAACATAGCTATCTGCAACAACAGGAATTTCCCTTCCAACCAGTGGCAGGATTAACATCTTGCCCACAATGTCTTTATATCTTTCGTCTTTTGGATTAACCGCAACGGCAGTGTCGCCCAAAAGTGTTTCGGGACGGGTTGTGGCAATCTGAACATAACCCGAACCGTCCTTTAAAGGATAACGCAGATGCCAGAAATTTCCCTCTTGGTCTTTATAGTCAACCTCGGCATTGGAAATAGAGGTAAGGCAGTGTGGACACCAGTTGATAATTCTTTCGCCACGATAGATAAGACCTTTTTCATAATATTTAACAAAAACATCTTTTACCGCCTTGGAGCAACCCTCGTCCATTGTAAAGCGTTCTCTATCCCAATCGCAGGAAGAACCCAATTTTTTAAGCTGTTCAACAATTCTTCCGCCGTACTGCTTTTTCCAGT
>CANRLN010000042.1 GCA_947631445.1 uncultured Clostridia bacterium | reverse complement strand
GGAAAGTCCGAGCATCACAGAGCAGGGTAGCTGATAACGTCAGCCGAGGGCGACCTTAGGGCAAGTGCAACAGAAATATACCGCCGTTTTTTTAAAACGGTAAGGGTGGAAAGGCGAGGTAAAAGCTCACCGGTCGGGCAGAGATGTCCGAGCCATGTAAACCCTACCCGATGCAACACCAATGGCAGAGCAAAGGACAACGGCTGCTCGTCGGTTCTTACTTTGTAGGTGGCTTGAGCTTGCTGGCGACAGCAAGATTAGATAGATTATCGCACACGACAAAACTCGGCTTATCGGTTCGGTCAGAATAAAAAAAGCTATTGCTTTATTGCAGTAGCTTTTTTTATGTTTAATAATATTAAAATATTTTTGTTTTCTCCGTCTACGGTGAGGAAAATAATTAATAAAATTTCTTTCATTCTTGCCATGGTCAAGCAAGATATTTTTTATAAGTGAAAATCCCTTAAAAAATCTTTTTGGGATTAATGGGCAATGTTCTTTAAAAATCCTTTTTTGGGTTTTATTGAGTCTAAACCGCTTATCGCCAAAATTATATACATTGGCATAAAATTTATAAGATATCTTGAACGTGTTTCCCAAATCATAAGCAGGAGGATAATTCCAAGAACGGCAAGACGAACAAGCGATAGATTGTTATACTGAAAAATCCCTTTTACAAAAGATACAAGCATAAAAAACAGCATTACAAGATGAATGGAATTTGTGACGATTGCAAATTTTTTGCTATTAAGATGTGCAACAAGAGGTTTATTATCAGCGTGTGATAGTTGATAGTGTGAATAAAATCTTCCGTCCGACCATGTATAGGCAACCTTTTTTTGTAAATGCAATAAAAATCCACTTAAACCATATTCTTTAAGACGTTCTTTTATTACGGCTATATTATAAGCCTTTTTTTGGTCAAGATTGCCCTGCTTTAGGGTGTTTGAATAGTCCTTTTGACTAAATCCGCCTCTGTCTTTAAGTCCCATCATGATATAGTGGGTGGTTGGAACGCTTTGTTCATAGTGTTTTTCGGGGGTCGAAATCTGCATTTTATAGCAAGCAGATTTAAAAAGACCTGTTCCGCTCAAAAACACCACCAACACCGCCGATATAAAACAGATAGTTTTCTTTAAATCGCATTTTATAAATACGGTTATTATAAAAGCAACAATCAGAACAACAAGACTGCCTTTGAGCTGATATGCAATGGTTAGCACAATTGCATCTGTTGTCACAAACAGACAAAAACGCTGAAAACTTTCCTGCTTTAAAGCCTTTAAAAATAAAAAGAGGGCAATTTGTGCAAACGGCATACTAAGTGTGTCTGAATACATAACAGGAGAATAAAGCAGAAATGCAGGGTGCAAAAACATAGCAAGCAATCCCACAAGCTTTGTTGAATTTTTTTCAAATATAAGCTTTATATTGAAATATGCAAATGCAAAATTGACTGCAAGCGAAAATACATTTAGAATATATCCGGCTGTGTATGGAACAGTGCCAAACAGTATATTCATAATTCGATAGGCAAATGAAACAAACACAAGCGTTCCCCAGTTGTTGGGCAATCGGTCAAAATAGCCGTTGTTATAGTCGGGGCAAAGCCTATACATATCCTTGAAATTTCCGTCAATGGCAAAGGCTCTTGCGGATTTTTCAATAACATTTGAATCGTTAAAGGGCTGATAGCCGGAAAATCTGCAAAAACACATCTGAATTATCGCTGAAGAAATAAGAAGTATTATAAATGTGATGTCAACGCTTTTTTCAGAAATATCCAAATTATCAAGCTTTTTTAAAAATATTACTGCCAGAACGCCAATAAATATAGCACAAAATGGCACAATAAAAAGTGGAATTTGCAGGTCACGGTTTTGTTCCATTATTCCAAAATAAGCGGTCATAAAAACATAGGCAAATACAATCAACCCAAAAATGGCAATAAACTTTTGTGTGATGTTTTTAAATTTATTCATGCTCCTCACCTGCCTTTGAAAATTCTTTTGCTATCTTAACAGAAAAGTCCATTCCGTCCAACTGCATAATAAGAAAAAATGGGATAAAGTTGACAAGATAACGGGGTTTCATCTCCCAAATCATAAGAAACATTGCAATTCCAATGGTGGAGAGCCTTATAAGCGAAAGTGGGTCGATTTTGTTTTGTAAAAAGCCCTTTATAAAAGACATTAGCATAAACAGTATAAGATTAAACTGAATTGCTCCAACAATTGTTAAAAATTTATAGGAACGAAATGTTTTGTCCGCCCAATGTATGCCAGAAGCCTCAAAAAGTTTGGGGTCTTTATATTCGCCATAGCTCCATGTAAACATAATCTTTCGTTCGGTGTGGCAGATTAGTCCCAGTTTGCCATATTTTTTCACACGGCGTAAAGCCTCCTGCATATTATAGGCTTTTTTCGCCTCATAATCTCCCGCATTATAGGTTGCTATACGGTCTTTTGGACTATAATTTCCATTTTCTGAAAGTCCCATCATTATATAGTGAGTTATGGGATAACGTAGGTTTTTTTGGTCGTCCTCGGTGGAAATTCCAATAGCAAGTCCAAATTTTGTAAACAGTAAACTGAACACTGCAAACACAGCCAAAAAGCCTGCAACAGTTATAGCAGATTTTTTGATAGGCAGTTTTATAATACTCCAGATTAAAATTGCCACAAGCAGTATAATAATACTTCCCTTTATTTCATATCCAAAGCAGTAAACAAGAATTGCCAAAAATAAATATATAAAAGACTTTTTATTATTACCTTGAGAGAGTGTCTCAATATATTTTAAAAACAGATAAAGCGTTCCAACAGTAAATGGGAGGCTTAGCGTGTCGGTATAGAATACAGGTGCAAACATATAATATACAGGGTGGGCAAACAAAAGCAGACTTCCCATAAGCTGAGCCGATAGACGATTTTTGAAAACAATCTTAAGGCAGGCAAAATATAGTATACTTGTGACCACAAAAGCAAATATATTAAGGGCGATTGCAAGGGTTAAATAAACCTTTTCGCTATCTCCAAAAATAAAATGCCCTATTCTAAAAACAAAGCTTTCCAAAAGAAGTATTCCCCAATTGTTGGTGAATGTAGAGAAATATTCCTGTCTTGGATATATATCCATAAACATTGTGCGAAGTCCATTATAATTGCCGTTTTGGGCATAAAGAATTGCACCCTTAAAACAGTTGAGTGCGTCATAGGTGGGATAAAACTGGATTTTAACACAAAATACAATCTGTAATATTGTTGCAAGGGTAAGGCAGATGGTGAATATAATATTAACCTGCTTGTTTGAAAGTTTTTTTGAAATATGCTTTATAAACGCATATCCCAAAAAAAGAAAAAAGCACACTATGGCTGAAAATACCATTACGGTTACTATTGGCACATCATTTTTGCATCTTTTTAGTATGCCATAAGAGGCAACCAAAAATATCCAAGCAAAGACGGACAACTGAACAAATGTGATAAATTTGTTCAGACAAGGTTTGATTTTGTTCATTTTGTTTTTCTCCATTTTTTATCTATTTTTTTATTTTAGCAAGAGTGAAAGGGGCAAGAGGGGTTTGGGGAGATTTATCTCCCCAAGAAATATTCCCCTTACCGTTTCTTTCTCCGCTACTAAATTACTATAAATATTATAGCACAAATATAGTGTAATTTCAATCATGATTATGCAAATTTGTAAATTTAAACAATTTTTAATATAAACAATAAGAAAATATAATAAAAATTCCCCACCTGAGGTGGGGAAAACAAAAATATTGTATTTTATTACCTGCGTGGAAATTGTACGGATACCGTTGGTTGAGGTTGAGAGCCTTGTTGTGAAGTTCCTCTTGAGCTGGAATTGGAAGAATTTACTGCACGGTCGACCGCTCTCATTCCACCCAAATCCATTCTTTCATATACGGGGCTTGTTGGAGCAATCCAAACCATTCCCGTTCCCTCAAAGGTTTGCAAAAGTCCCTCTCCGCTTACCATTGTGCCAAAAAGTGAGCGGGTTGACTGCTGAACGGTAAAGTTTATGGTGCTGGAACGCAGGATAGCAAAATTGCCGTCCACCTGAACCTTTTCATTTTCAAGATTAAATATTTCAATTTCTTCCATTGGAACATTGATGGACAGAACAACCGAACCTGTTCCCGAAATCATGGTTTGAAAAAGACCTTCTCCACCAAAAATTGCTGAAGAAACATTGTTTTGCATAAATGGCTGAACATTTATGTTTCCAATACTGCAATAGTAAAGTCCCTTGTCGACAATAAAAGATTCGTTGCTAAGTTCAAGAAGTATGTAGTGTCCAAAGGACGGTTCAAGAACAACCTCTCCATTTCCAGTATATTCGGGGTTAAAGGCTCTTTCTTGTGTTAAGGCAGAATTGAAAAGCCGTCTTGCAACACCGCCAACTCCGCCGGTTGGCACATGGCTGTCAATTCGTCCTTTAAGGTAATATAATGCTCCTGATTCGGTGGTAAGTTTGCCACCGCCCAATTTAACCCTAACAAATTTTAAGGTTACTCCCGATTTTTGCATATAAAACTGTCCCCTTGCACTTTGTGCAGAGTTTGCTCCATGAAGTGCTGGAACCTCTACTATTTCAATTTTATCGTTTCCAAAGGTGGAACTGTCGATTATTCTTTCATTTTGCATTTTGTTTTTCCTTTCTTTTGAAGATATACTAAAAATATCTTTAAATATCTTTGTTTTCCCCACCATAGGCAGGGAAAACAATTAATAAAATAATAAAAATTAATTTTTATGTAATTATGTCATTGCACAACCATCAACCTGCAAAACAACCCCTGTTATATAGGAAGCAAGGTCGCTTGCAAGAAACAGAAAAGCATTTGCTATATCCTGAGGAGTGCCAATTCTTCCAAGCGGGATAGATGATGTTATACGTTCTCTAAGCTGAGCGGGCAGAGCCGAAACCATGTCGGTGTCTGTAACTCCGGGGGCAACTGCATTAACACGGATATTATCCTTTGCAAGTTCTCTTGCGAGGGATTTTGTCATGCCGTTTATTGCAAACTTAGAGGTTGGATAGCCAACTCCCGACGGTTGCCCGTAAACAGAAACCATTGAAGATGTGTTAAGTATAACCCCTCCGCCTTGTTCTTTCATAAATGGTGCGACAGCTCTTGAAGTGTAAAAACTTGCATTTACATTAAGCTTTATAATTTTGTCAAAATCTTCTGGCTTATAGTTATAAATCTTGTCCGAACAACTAATGCCAGCATTGTTTACAACAATATCCAGTTTGCCATATTTCTGTACAATATCCTTTATGGCATTTTCAATCTCCTGATAGTTTGAAAGATTAGGGGATATTCCGCAGACATCATATTCGGGATTTTCTGCTTTAAGCGTCTGCACGGCTTTTTCTGCCGTTTGAGGCTTTGAACCGCAGAGAACAACACTTGCTCCGTTTTCCAGAAAAGTTCTTACAGTCGCAAGTCCAATTCCTCTTGTTCCGCCGGTTACCATTGCAACCTTACCTTTTAAAAGTTTCATCATAAAAAAACACCTCACTTTAAAATCAATTCCTATAAAAGGAAAAAATACACAGTCATTGACAATGCCTGTCAACATATACTATAATACATTATACCATATTTTTATGAAAAAGTCAATAGTTTTTGTGCGATTTTTAAAATTATTTTTTGTTAATCAGTACTACTGCTCCGGCGGTATCGCCTGTGTGGGTCAGCGATACATCAACAACGCAATTTCCGAATTTATTTTTTATATTTTCGCTAAGCACTATGTAAGGCTTGCCTGTTTCGTCCCTTAGCACTTCTATTTCGTTCATGGCAAAACCTCTTATTCCCGTGCCAATCGCTTTGGAAAAAGCCTCTTTTGCCGACCAGTTGGCAGCCATTGATTGAATTTTGTTTCTTGCCTTTTGTTCAAAATATTCCTGTTCTGCTTTGGAATATACCCTTGCCACAAAGCGTGAATTTTTAACAGCTTTTTTAATTCTTGGTATTTCAACAAGGTCAATTCCTACCTTTAAATTCATAGTATATCACCCTCCTTTAAAAATATTATATACTTTTTTTGTGCAAAAGTCAATATAATTATATTTTTGTTTGCATAAATTAATTGTTATTTAAAATATGATTTGTTATAGGTTGTTTATTCGCCTGTGGCAGAGAGAAAAATTTTAATATCAGTGTTTTTTTATTTGCTTAAACTTTTATAAACTTGTCGATTAACAGTTTTTAATTGAAAAGTTCCCTTTACCTAACGGCAAAGGGAATATATATTTACTTAATGCTACAAAAATTTATATAAGGATAACCTCCGAGATTCTTATCAACAATGCGTCTGCAAAGATTTATCCAACTTTTGCAGTGGTCAAGAATAATTGCATCGGACGTGATAACATTTTCCTTTTCCCAAAGTACTCTGTCCACATTGTTTTCATTGAAAATTTCCACCTCAAAATCATAGTCTTGGGTGTATTCTATAATTTTTTGTCCGAGCCTGCCCGAATTTGAAACAGGGGCGTCCATATAGAAATTGGCTTTTTTTACTTTTATTGCGGAAAGTTCCTTTGCAATATGTTTTATTGCAATTTCCGTCTTGTCCACAATGCGATAGGTTCCACGCAAACCTGCAAGGTCACGGAGTGTGCCGTCCATACATTTAAGAATAAGAGAATCCGATAAAGCAACCTCAAGCGTTATAATGGTATTAAAACCGTCAATATTTATCTCAAGACCTTCGGTTATATTTTTAATTTCTTTGTTCTTACGGTTTGAAATATGTTCTTTTTTTGAAACTGCCCGAACGATTGCCATTCGCTGACGCTGAGAGAGCATAAAGTGATTAGCGGTGAAGGTTGATGCACTTTTTATATCATAGCCACGATTGATAAGGTAGTACAAATCTTCGGACGCTTTTAAAATTTTATCCAGTTCGGGTGATGAAAATTCTTTTTCGTCGGTGGGAACATATCCTCTTTTTACAATTTTAGACAACGTATATACCTCCATTCAGAAAATATATTTATTTTATATATTTTTTAAAGCGAAACATATTATAATTGTGACGATGTTTACATTATATCACATTTTTTACGATTTGTCAATACTTACCTTTAAAAATTTATGCAAATTAACTTTATATAAAAATTATTTTGTGTTTATTGTTTTTGATAAACAACAAAAATTTTTAACATTAATTTGCTATAAATTAAAGTCTGGTTTTAATCAACGATTTTGAAAAAAAGTTTGTCCTTAAATTTGAAGTAGAGTGGAAAATTATAAATAAAAATAAGTTTTTTGCTATTGACAAGCAATTTTAATTATGATATAATAAAATAAAAATATTTGGAGGTGTTTACATTATGCTATTAAAAGAAATTGTGGAAAAATTAAAATCAGAAAATTGTTTTTTAAGAGCAATAGGTGATTATGATAAAAAAAATATCAAAATAGAGGGTAGCTTTTTTAAGATTATTGAAAATTTACCTCGTCTTAATGACAGTGTGCAATCTCAATTTTATTCAAAAAGTTTTGAAAATTGGAAAAATGAGGGGACTCTTGAAAGTGACGCCTTTAAAAATCTTGACGAATGTTTTAAAGCCACTATAAAGCAACTTGAAATTTTTAATCCAAATACAAACTATTGTATACAGAAAAATTTTGTGGCAAATTCCCTTTACAGGCTTGATAATATTCTAAAGGATTGGAATGGCAGACAGCAGATAAAGATTGTTTTTGAAAATATTCAAAAACCTAACGATTACTTTTTTTGTTTTTTGATGTACAAGCTTGGAGCAGGGGTGCTTTTGCTTCAGTCGCAGGATATTCCGCTTAGCCTGCAAAATTTAGGGCTTTCGGAGGGAATTATTATTCAAAAAACAAGCGATGCTAAAAAAATGACCGTTTCAAATAATATAAATAATACAGATAGAATTTTATTTAAACTTCCGCCACGTCCCCTTAAATCTAACAGCTCCAAAGGTAAAATAATTGATGTAAACAAAACCAGTAGTTCTAATATTGGTGTCAACCGAATTATAAACAATGTTGAACAACTGAAGCAGATTGCAAAATCGGTTGTTATAATTAATATGCACAATCGTGATGGTACGATTGCCGGCGTTGCTTCGGGAATTATGATAGGTGAAAAAGGATATATTCTTACCAACAGTCATATTTTAAGTAAAGCCTACTATTTTTCGGTTAGAATTGAGCAGGACGAGCAGGTTTATCAAACTGATGAAATTATAAAATATGATAATATTATTGATATGGCAGTGCTTAGAATAAATCGTTATCTTGACCCGATACAACTGTATACCGGCGAGCTTGTATCTGAACAAAAGGTGATTGCAATAGGAAGTCCCAGAAAGAATGTAAACACAATTTCGGAGGGCTTTATTTCGGATTTCCGAACGGTAAATGATATTGATATGCTACACTATACAGCCGAGGTTGACAGTTCAGGCAGTGCGGTGCTGGATATATATGGACGGCTTATAGGAATGTATTCCACAACCATAAGTACCAACAAAGAAATTAATCTTGCAATAAGCAACAAACATATTCTGCCTTTTGTTAAAGGTTTTATTTAAGTTTCTTGATTTATTATTACTTGTTATTGTTGTAGTATGGCTTTAAATTAAAAATTTTGTTAAAATGTTTAATTTAAAGGTCAACCATAAATTTTCATTCTGTCAACTTGAAGTTGCAATTAAATCATAAAATTTCAACAATTGTTAATAAATTTTTAAATTGTGAAAAATAAAGGTGTTTTTTAAAATTTTATATTGACAAAATTGTTTATTTGTGCTATAATTTTATTAGAATTTGTGTTAATGTTATTTTTTTAGGTGAATTAGTAAATAAAATTTACTGGATTTTTTAATACGGTAAATTTTGTTTACAATATATAAATAAAAAAATATTTATGAGGTGATAACAAAATGTCGGATTACAATTATGATATAATGGGTGTGAACAATACTTCTCCGAAACCACAAAAACCCAAGAAAAAGGTGCAGATTGTATTTAATTCTCCTGTTGTTCTTAGCTTTTCGGGACTTTGCCTGCTTTCGCTTTTCTTAGGCTGGTTTACCCATGGAGTAACAAACAATCTTATTTTTAGTGTTTATCGTTCGTCACTTTTAAGCCCGCTGACCTATGTAAGGTTTTTTGGTCATGTGCTTGGTCATGCGAACTTTGAACATTTTATCGGAAACATAACCCTTATTTTGGTTATAGGTCCAATGCTTGAAGAAAAATATGGAAGCAAACGGCTTTTACAGGTTGTTGCTATAACTGCTTTTATAACCGGTCTTTGTAATTTTGTATTTTTCCCTCATGTTCAGTTGCTTGGAGCAAGTGGTGTGGTGTTTGCGTTTATACTGCTTGCATCATTCACGAGCTTTAAACAGGGACAAATTCCTATGACCTTTATACTTGTTGCGGTTGTATATCTTGGGCAACAGGTGTATCAAGGAATTTTCGTGAACGATAATGTAGCAAATCTAACTCATATAATCGGCGGTCTTATCGGTGCTTATATCGGTTATACGTTAAACAAAAAAAGCAGTTCATCATATGATATTTAAAGGCAGGTGTTAAAAATTGAACAGAATAGAACTTACTTCTCTTAATGACTATTTTAAGGATATTGGGGGTCGCCCTCAAAAAGGCTATCTTTTTTGCAGAATTAATAACTACAGCAAAGAGGTTGAAAGTTTTATTGTAAGATTTTATGACACTGCAAGAAAAAATGGAGTTATAATTGAGGGAAAAATCGGTAATCCAACCGAACAAAATTTAAGCTATATGGCGGAGATTATTGGGCAGGATTTTTCACTTGATGAAACTTTTTTGAGAAACAAGCTTACAAAGTGGCTTCCACGAATGAATTCTTATCAAAATGAGCAGGTTTCAAAAGCTATGTATAACTGCCTTAATAGTCTTAAGATTCAGGGCAAAAATGATAATATGCTAAAAAATGCGTATTATAAATTTATGTGCTGGCTTTATTATAAATTTGAAAGAATTGTTGGAAATCTTGGCAATGAAAATCTTCCAAAAATTCTTTATGAGGGAGAAATCTCCAACTATGAGCTGTTAATGCTTGATATTCTTGCTTCGGCAGGAAGTGATGTTTTGCTTTTGCAATATTCTGGGGATACAGCTTATAAAAAGCTTGACCCAAACGATGAACGTTCAAAGGCGGTTGTGGTGCAAAACCCGCAGGCTTTTCCAAACGGCTTTTCGCTTAAAACGGTTAGGGAGGAGATTAAAAATAATGCAAATCTTCAGCAACTTTATATCACCCCTGCCGAATATCGTAGCTGTACCAACGCATGGACTTCTGGAAAGGGTCTGGAGGATATTTTAAAGCCAATTGCACAAAGAGGAAACCCCAACGGCTTTTTCTATAACGCTTTCTTTAAGATAACCGGTGTGGAGGATAAAACCACCTATCAAAGTGAACTTTTTAGATTTAAATCTTCGCTTGACGCAAGCGGGAGAGAGGCACTCATTTTTAATACTGCTATTGTTGCTCCAACCCCTGCTGAAATTTCGGCGATAAATAGACAAAATCCACAGAATTATATGCAGGCTATTGCTATGCTTGCCCCGAATTTAAAAGGCATCTGTTCAGATAAACTTTATAAAATTGTTCATAATGCTTTTGTTGACCTTATGCTTGCACTTTCCAAGCAGGAGGGAATGAATGTAAATAAATTTGTCACAAAAGCGGTTTGCATTATCTGCCTTATCAAGCGTTATCGTCAGTATATGCTTGTGAGCGATTTTAACAAGATGCCTTGTCTTATATATCTTAACAATCCTACAACCAATGATAAATTATTTTTAAAGTTTGTGTCAATGCTTCCGTGCGATGTACTTATTCTTTGCCCCGACAAGACAAAGCTTAATGACTTTGATGATGAAATGCTATTAAGGGTGGAATATGAAGAAAGCCTTGAAATCAGCGAATTTCCGACCCGTGATGTGCAAATTCAGGTTGGCACGGCTGCATTTCATGCCGAGCAGGAACTTGACAATATTATGTATGAAGATACGGGAATGTACCGAAACTATCAATATCAGAAGATGAAAACGGTAAATCTCCGAACCACTTTTGAAGAAATTTCAATTTTGTGGAAAGAAGGTCTTAAATTCCGACAAGGTTTTGAAATTATCGAAGATACAGTAAATGTTCCGGTTATCTTTGCAAAGGTAAGTGGAGTTAAAAACGGCGATTCAAGCGAATACTGGAAAACTATTAAGGCTCTTATGGGCGAGGACACACTGGTTATAACCAAAGTTCCTTTTCTGCCCGACAACAATCAAAATCAACTTATAAATCTGGCAACGGCTTCTTTTAGAAATGGCAAGCTTAATCGTGACAAGATAAAAAACAGTAATCTATATCAATATGGATTTTTGAAGGACACAACCCAAGAGCTTATTTTTGACAAAATAGAGGCGGTTGTAAACTCAAAGCTTATCAAAGGCACTTTTGAAAATGGTATGGAGTTTCATATTATAGCATCGTTGTTATCTCTTAAAAATGGGCTGTTAAGAAGTATTCAGGGCTTTGACTTTACCAAGAAAAATCCAAAGGTCATTTGCATAAACACGACCGAAAAAATTATTTCACTTGAAGATTCTATTTTGTATGCTTTTTTAAATCAAATTGGTTTTGATATTGTATTTTTTGTGCCGACCGGCTACAACTGTATTGAAAAACATTTTAACAATATACCTATTGAAGAACATCAAATTGGAGATTATAAATATGATATGATTATTCCCAATTTTAATAATGTTCAAGGTGGAGAAAAAAACTGGTTTAACAAACTCAGTAATAATATAAACAAATTATTTGGGAAAGGACAATAATTATGGCTATTAATTTAACAAGACCAAACAAATCAAACCCCGCACCAGTGGCGGAAGAAGTGCCAACCGTGCAGGCGGAAATAGTGGAGGAACAGGAACAGACCTTTGACATTGTGGCAGAGCGTGAAAAGCTTAACACACAGCTTGTAAATTCGCCCGAAGTTGATGCTATTGCAAGCCAGATTGAGGTGTTCAATATGGAAAGTATTGTTTCTTTTGGTTCGGAGGTTGCGGAGGAAATTTCTAAAGCATCTGATGTTGTGCTTAACAGCATGAATATGAAACAGCTTGATGATTCAAGTGAAATGCTTAATCAACTTGCAAAAATTATGGATAAATTTGATATTGAAGAAATCAAAGACAATCCTAATTTCTTTGAAAAACTGCTTGGCAATGCAAAGAAAAAGCTTGATAAAATTCTTTCAAAGTATCATACTATGGGAGAAGAAGTGGACAAAATCTATGTTATTCTTAAAGGATATGAAAATGAAATCAAGCAGTCAAACCGAAATCTTGACAAGATGTTTGAGGCAAACGTAAATTATTACAACGAACTTGTAAAATACATTCTTGCAGGTGAACAAGGTTGCCGTGAGTTGGAAGAATATATAGCGTCCCAGCAGGCGGAATTTGAAAAGACCGGAGATAATTCTCTCCAATTTGACATTCAAGCCGCTCAACAATCGCTTATGATGCTTGAACAGAGAACACAAGATTTGCGTACCGCTGAAAGCGTTGCAATGCAGTCAATTCCTATGATTAAAACAATGGAATTTACCAACATGAATTTGGTAAGAAAGATAAATTCTGCCTTTATCGTAACCTTGCCAGTATTTAAACAGGCTCTTGCTCAGGCTATTATGCTTAAGCGTCAGAAAATTCAGGCAGAGGCTATGTCGGCTCTTGACGAAAAAACTAATGAAATGCTTATAAGAAACGCACAAAATTCGGTTGCAACCGCAAAGGCTGCTGCAAGAATGGCTTCTACAAGTTCCATTAAGGTTGAAACACTTGAAAAGACATGGCAGACCATTATGACAGGTATTGACGAAACCCAGCGTATTCAGGCAGAGGCTAAGACAAAGCGTCTTGAGGACCAGAAACGCCTTGAGGCTATCAAGCAGGATTTCAATTCCAAATATCATATGCCAAGTCAACAGCAGATGAACAAATATAAACATTAATTATTGTCTTTGCAAGAGTGGGGATTTTGTGACCAAACCACCTTTCTCCATTATTGCACAAGGCATATTAATAAATAAAAAATATTATTTAATGGAGGAATTTTATTATGGCAATTAATCTTTCAAAGGGACAAAAGGTAGATTTGACAAAGGGTAACCCCGGACTTAAAAGCATTATGGTTGGTCTTGGTTGGGACGTAAACGCATTCGATTCGGGTGCTGATTTCGACCTTGATGCAGCTGCTTTTATGGTTGGTGCAAACGGCAGATGCCCTACCGAAAAGGAATTTATTTTCTATGGCAACCTTGAACACGCTTCAGAATCTGTAAAGCATATGGGAGATAACCTTACAGGTTCGGGCGACGGTGACGATGAGCAGATTTTTGTAGACCTTACAAAAGTTCCTGCAAATGTTGACAAGATTGCATTTACCGTTACAATTTATGACGCTGATGTAAGAAAGCAGAACTTTGGACAGGTTTCCAATGCTTTTATCCGCATTGTGGATACCTCCAACGACAGCGAAATTATCCGCTATGACCTCAATGAGGATTTCTCTATCGAAACAGCTATTGTTGTAGGCGAGCTTTACCGTCACAACGGCGAATGGAAGTTTAATGCTATCGGTAGCGGTTTCCAAGGCGGACTTGCGGCACTCTGCGGTCACTACGGAATTGAAGTAATGTAATAATTTTACAGAAATAATTTGATAAATATTTATAATAAAGGAGTGGTAATTATGCCAATTAATCTTTCAAAAGGGCAAAAGGTAAGCCTTACAAAGGACAATCCGGGGCTTACAAAGGTTGTAGTAGGTGTAGGCTGGGACGTAAACGCTTTTGATACAGGTGGAGCTTTTGACCTTGATGGTGCGGCTTTCTTGCTTACAGATAGTGGCAAGGTTTCTTCTCAAAGCGACTTTGTTTTCTATGGCAATTTAAATCATTCATCGGGTGCGGTTCAGCATTGTGGCGATAATCTTACTGGTGCGGGCGATGGCGATGATGAGCAGATTAAAATTGACCTTTCCAAAATCCCTGCGGATATTTCAAAGATTGCTTTTACCGTTACAATTTATGATGCTGAAAACAGACACCAGAATTTCGGTCAGGTGAACAATGCTTTTATTCGTATCTATAATGAGGAAACAGGAGAGGAAATGCTCCGTTACGACCTTGGCGAAGATTTTTCGATTGAAACAGCGGTTGTATTCGGCGAACTCTATAAGAACGGAAGCGAATGGAAATTCAATGCTATTGGTAGCGGTTTCCAAGGCGGTCTTGCGGCTCTTTGCCAGAATTATGGTATTGATGCACAATAAAATTTCAAGGTTTTTTCCTGCCTTAGGGCAGGAAATTTCCGAATTAAAAAAATTTAAGGAGAAAAAATATTATGTCAGTTAGCTTACAAAAAGGTCAAAAGGTAAATCTTTCTAAAGAAGCTGCCGGACTTTCAAGAATTATTGTAGGTCTTGGCTGGGACGAAGCACAGCCAGCTAAAAAAGGACTTGGTGCACTGTTTGCTCCAAAGCCACGTCCGATTGACTGCGACGCTTCTGCAATTCTTCTTCAGAATGGTCACTTTGTCGATAAAAAAGACTTGGTTTATTTTGGAAATTTAAAACATAACAGCGGTAGCGTAAACCATATGGGGGACAACCTCACTGGTGCAGGCGATGGCGATGATGAACAGATTATTATTGATTTGGGTTCTGTTCCACAACAGTATGATAAAATTGTTATTGTTGTTAATATCTATGATGCTGCGGCAAGAGGTCAGGATTTTGGAATGATTTCCAATGCCTTTATCCGTCTTGTGGACGCAAGAAACAATAACGAAATGTGTCGCTACAATCTTTCGGAAAACTATGCAGGCTTAACCGCTATGATTTTCGGTGAAGTTTACCGTCACAACGGTGAATGGAAATTCAATGCTGTTGGCAATGGCACAGATGACAAGAACCTTGGAACACTTGCACAAAGATTTATTTAAAAATTTTGTATGTTTTCCTTGTCTTTGGCAAGGGAAACATACAAAAAATATTTTTTGTCGTTTATTATTGACAAATTTTTAACAAAGATTTTATTTCACATTATGTGATTAAAATAATAATAATTTTAAGAGGAGGACTGAATATATGAAATTCAGCGGTCTTTCGGATAAAGAAGTTGAAGAGTCCAAGCAAAAATATGGGACGAATGCAATTCCTGATTCCGAACCAACTACATTTTGGGACGAGTTCAAAGAAACTTTCGGCGACCCAATGATTAGAATACTGCTTGCCATAGCAGCCCTAATGGTCATTATGTTTTTCTTTGGTTATGCCGAAATTTACGAACCAATAGGTACAATTGTTGCGGTTCTTATCGTTGCGACCGTGTCGGCAAAAACCAATGTTTCTTCCGATACAAAATATCGTGAACTTAAAAACAGCACTAAAAAAGACGAATGTAAGGTTATCCGAAACGGCAATATCGAGGTTATTGAAGTAGACGATATTGTTGTAGGCGACAAGGTTCTTTTGCAGGCGGGCGATAAAATCCCTGCGGACGGTATCATTGTTGACGGAAAACTTACGGTTGACAACTCCGCTCTCAACGGCGAAACCGAAGAATGTAAAAAAACAGCAGCAGATATTTCCGAGCAACTCCCCGATGATATAACCGGCGATACTTTTGTTGACAAACATTCGCTTTTCCGTGGAGCAGTTGTGTTTGACGGCGAAGGTATTCTTGATGTTAGAAAAATCGGTGTTGAAACAATGATGGGTAAAATGGCTCAGGAAATGCAGGAGGAAGAACCGGACGGGGATTTTGAGGAGTTTTAAAAACTAAATATAAAAGAAATCAGACGGTTAATGGAAAAAGATTGTT
>CANRLN010000041.1 GCA_947631445.1 uncultured Clostridia bacterium | reverse complement strand
TAAAGAGCTAATGATTGCTTTAATAAATTATTGTTTATCTTATTGTTAAGCTCTATTTTGTCATCAAGGGATTTTAAAATGCTTGCTATTTCTTCTTGCAAAGATATTGATTTAGGGTAATTTATTACAATTTCATCAAGTAATCTATCTCTATTCAATTCTGTTTGACCTGTTGAACCTTCATCTAAACCAAAAATTTTAGATTGGTTAGCTTTTAAAGCATAACCAAGATATTTTTGAGAAACTTTTTCATTTGCTCTAATAATAATCATATGACCGTCAACAATAGTTGGATATGGAACTTCATATATTTGTGCAATTCGCCCTGCTGTACCAACACCAGTAGAATTTATAATAATATCACATGGTTTGACAAATCTTTCGGTAGGCACTTTTTTCTTACTTAAATCGTGCAAACGAGCTTCACTATAATTTATTTTATAATTTCTATTGCATTTTTGATTTAATACTATAACTGTATTTTCGTTTTTTTCATCAACATATTTTGGTGCAATTCCTTTAGATATAAAGGAAATCACATTACGCAAAGAACTTGTTTTCCATTCTCCCATACTAACACCGCCTTATTTTATAATAATTTTATTATACCATACTTGTCAAGTATTTTCAAAATTGATTTCCCTATAAAAATAATTCGGTTTTTTGAGTGGCTGTTGACAAAAAGAGAAAAATGTGATATAATAAATTTGTAATATTTGGACGTTTATTGAATTTTTTAATGAAAATAATTTTACATATTCTGAAAGGACTGATTTTATGAACTATGTAACCTCCGACCTTCACGGATTCGCCCCTAAAAAGTTTGTGGAACTTCTAAATCAAGCAGGAATTAAAAGCAACGATACATTGTATATTCTTGGAGATATTATAGACAGAGGAAATTATGGCATTGAACTTTTGCTTCAAATGATAGACATTGAAAATATAAAAATGCTTCCCGGAAACCATGAATCCATGTTTCTTGCCGCCGTTGCCGAAATATCCCCTTGGATTTTTGATGTTGTGGGGCATGACGCTAAAATTCTTCAGTGTAGTTATGACGACCCGGTGGAACTTTGCAAATTCAACGGCGGAACCAACACGCTTATTGAATTTAACAAACTTGACCGAAAAAACAAGCTTAAAATTATAAATTATCTTATAAATCTTCCGCTTTATTATGATATTGTAGTTGGGGACAAAAGATTTGTTCTTACTCATTCGGGAATAAGTGAGTTTTCGTCTGAGCGTCCGCTAAATTCTTATGACACAAAAGATTATTTGTGGACACGACCCGAACTTTTTGAAAAATTTTACGGCGATGAAAACTGCAAAATGATTTTCGGTCATACCCCAACCAACTGTTATGGCGAAGATTATATGGGAAAGGTTTTGTTTGCTCCGGATTTTATTGATGTCGACACCGGCTCGGGACACGGCGGAACACCATCTGTTCTCTGCCTTGAAAATATGAACTGCTACTATTATAAGAGCGATAAAAATTAATAAAATTAAAGCCTTAATGCTTTGGCAATAAGGCTTTAATAAATTTATAAAAAAAGAGAACCCCCAGTGCATTACGCTTGCACCAAGGGAACGAAATAAAAATTATAGGGGAGAAGTCAGTGGCTAAAAATTATTGCAAAAAAACCACTGATTTATATGTAGGCTTAGGGGTAAAAAGCCAACATATCATGAAAAAATAAAAAATAAAAAATAGGAAGGAAGTAGTGTCAAGATGTATCCTGTATGATACATTTCCTCTTGACATATAATATTATAACCGATAATTGTGAAATTTTCAAGACGAACTATTGTAAAAATTGTGAATATTCGTCGGCTTATAATATCAATTGAGAATAAAACTATGTAGCTATAAGAATAAACATTCACAATTGATTTTTACCTAAGACACAGTTTAGAAACACTATACACTATTTTAGTATATTAGTGTAAAAAAAGAGAAAATTCATGGTTAAAATACACAATATTATTTGCCTAAAATCTTTAATATTGCTTTAAATGTAAAAAATTAAAAAAAGTATGTTTACCCCTTGAAAAATAGCAAGAAATCTTGTATAATAATAATTAGGAATAAGTTATGATATGCTATTTATATTAATTATTAGCGTAAAACATAGTTATCTTATAATGTATGAAATGGAGGAACTTGTATGTCTGATGTAACACTGTCACAGCTGAAAGAAAAAGCTTCGGCTATAACCCCTGCAAAAAACAGGCTGACATATTTGTTTGACAACAAAAAATTTACTGAACTTGATTCGCTTGTGCTTAGCGGAGAGGATTTGAGCGGAGTTGTTACCGCTTATGGTTATGTTAATTCTTTTCCTATTTATGCTTTTGCACAGGACAGTAGCATTAAAAACGGTGCTTTAACCGCCGAGGGTGCAAAAAAAATTGCTAAGGTTTATGACCTTGCCGAAAAAACTGGTCTGCCGGTTGTGGGAATTTATGATTCCTATGGAGCAGATATTAATAATGGTTTTTCCGCTATGAATAATTATGGAGAACTTCTTAAAAGAACCTCAAGACTTTCGGGCGTTGTTCCCCAAATTGCCGTTGTTGCGGGTGTTTGCACAGGTATGGCAAGCGTACTTGTAGCAAATTCTGACTTTGCCGTTATGACAGAAGATTCTCAGCTTTATGCAAGCCCAAACCAAGGCGAAAATTCTGCCAAGCTTTGTGCCGAAAACGGCGTTGTTGCAAAGGTTGCAAAAGACGAAAATGAGGCTATTGATTTTGCCAAGGATATTTTGGGCAAACTTCCCCAAAACAATCTTGAACCTTCCACACAGTTTGAATTTGCAAGGTCGGAAAAGCCTTTTTCAAAAACTATTGAGGGAATTGCAGACAGCATTTGCGATGTAAATTCGGTTGTTGAAGTTTATCAGCAGAAAGGCTGTGCGTCCTATACCGCTCTTGCAACCATTGAGGGTAGCACGGTTGGTATTGTTGCAACCTCCAAAAATGATACAATCTGCCCATGCGATTGTGCTAAGATTGCAAGATTTGTTAGAACCCTTGACGCTTTTGCAATTCCTGTTGTTACTTTTGTGGACACAAAGGGCTTTAGAAATGACGCTAAAGCAGAAGAAAAGGGAATTATCAATGCTATGGCAAAGCTAAGTGCAAGTTATAGCGAAGCTACAACTGCTAAGGTTGCCGTTGTTGTGGGCAACGCTTATGGAAGTGCGTTTACCTGCCTTGCCGGCAAGGGTGCTAACGCCGATGTTGTTCTTGCAACTCCAGACGCTGTTATTTCTGCTCTTGACCCTGTAACTGCTGTTGAATTTTTGTATCATGACAAGCTTTCGGGTGCGAAAAATCTTGCCGAAGAAAGAAACAAGCTTGCAAAGGAATATGCAGAAACTCAAGCTAATGCCGCTCTTGCGGGTGCAAATGGAGTTGTTGATGCGGTTGTGGATACAAACAATCTCAGGGATACTCTTGTTGAGGTTCTTTATATGCTTGAAGGCAAGCGTGAACCTACACTTCCTAAAAAGCATGGCAATATGCCTTTGTAATTTAAATATATATTTTAATAACAATTAATGATTAAGGTGGTAAATTAATATGAAAAGATATAATATCACAGTAAACGGAAAAGCTTATGATGTTGCAGTTGAAGAACTTGATGCAGGTGCTGCTGCTCCTGTAGCGACTGCTGCCCCTGCTGCTGCTCCAGCCCCAGCTGCTCCGGCGGCTACTCCAGCTCCTGCTGTTGCAGACGGCACAAAGGTTACTGCTCCAATGCCCGGAACAATTCTTGACATTAAGGTTGCTGTTGGCGACACTGTAAAGAGTGGTCAAGCTGTTGCAATTCTTGAAGCTATGAAAATGGAAAATGATATCAATGCTCCTTGCGATGGTAAGGTTGTAAGCATTGCCGTAACCAAGGGTGCAGCTGTTGAAACAGGTGCAGTAATTGTAGTCATTGCATAAGTCCTTGAAAGGAGATTAAAAAATGGCAAAACTTAATATTACCGAAACAGTCCTCCGTGACGCTCATCAATCGCTTATTGCAACAAGAATGAGCATTGATGAAATGTTGCCAATCCTTTCGAAGATTGACAAAATCGGATTTTATTCCGCTGAAGTATGGGGCGGTGCTACCTTTGATTCATGTATCAGATTTTTGAACGAAGACCCATGGGAAAGACTCCGTACAATAAGAAAAGAAATGCCCAACACAAAATTGCAGATGCTTTTCAGAGGACAGAATATGCTCGGCTACCGTCATTATGCAGATGATATTCTTGAATATTTTGTTCAAAAGTCTATTGCAAACGGTATTGACATTATCAGAATTTTTGACGCACTCAACGATATAAGAAACCTTGAAAGTGCTGTTAAAGCCGCTAAGAAAGAGGGCGGACACGCACAAATCGCTATTTCTTATACAATCGGTGAAGTGTTCACACATGATTATTATGTTGACTATGCAAAGAGAATTGAATCGCTCGGTGCAGATTCTATTTGTATTAAAGACATGGCAGCATTGCTCACACCTTATGAGGCAGGTTCTCTTGTTGCGGATTTGAAAAAAGCTGTTAAAATTCCAATTCAGCTCCACACTCACTATACAACTGGTCTTGCATCTATGTGTATTATGAAAGCTGTTGAAGCTGGCGTTGACGGTGTTGACACTGCTATGAGTCCTCTTGCCCTCGGTACTTCTCATGCTCCTACAGAATCGGTTGTTGCCGCATTCCAAGGCACAGAGCATGACACAGGTCTTGACCTTGTGGCACTCAGCGAAATTAGAGATTACTTTATGACACTCCGTAAAAAGTATATTGAAAATGGACTTCTTGACCCAAGAATGCTTGCGACCGACGCAAACACTCTTATCTATCAAGTTCCCGGCGGTATGCTTTCCAATCTGCTTTCTCAGCTTAAGCAGGCAGGCAAGGAAGACCAACTTAAGGACGTTTTGCAGGAAGTTCCTAAGGTTAGAAAGGACGCAGGTTTCCCACCTCTTGTTACTCCTACTTCCCAGATTGTTGGAACACAGGCAGTGTTCAATATAATTATGGGCGAACGCTACAAGACGGTAACCAAAGAATTTAAGGGACTTGTTAAGGGCGAATATGGTAAAACTCCTGTTCCTGTTGACCCTGAATTCCAGAAGAAAATTTGCGGTGACGAAAAGCCTATTACCTGCCGTCCTGCTGATTTGCTTGAACCTGAACTTGAACAGATGAGAAAAGAATGTGCAGAATGGACAGAGCAGGAGGAGGACGTTCTCACCTATGCTATGTTCCCGAAGGTTGCACCAAAATTCTTTGAAAAACGCCGTGACGCAAAATATAAGATTGATTCTGCCCATAGCGACAAAGAAAACAAGGTACACCCTATTTAAAATAATATAAAATTTTAATCCGCAAGGCTTAGCTTTGCGGATTTTTTTAATCTCAAAAAAATCCCTACACTCATGATTGACAACCGCCCAAAAATATGGTATAATAGAGTTATAAATTTTTATTAAAGGTGAATGTAATTATGATATATCTTGATAATAGTGCTACAACCAAACCATGCAAACAAGCTGTTGAGGGATTTTTAAAGGCTTGTGAAGATTTTGGAAATCCGTCCAGCCTGCACAAATTGGGTCTTAATGCCGAACAGCTTGTGGAAAATGCAAGGGAAAATATTGCAAATTCTTTAGGGTGCAAAAGCGAAGAAATTTATTTTACTTCTTGTGCAACCGAAAGCAGTAACACGGCAATTTTTGGCACGGCTCAAAAGCTGGGCAAACGCAAAAAACGTTTTGTAACTACTACAATTGAACACCCTGCCACAGCAAGGGCGATGGATTTGCTTGAAGAAAAAGGTTTTGAGGTTGTTAGAATTGCTCCATATGAAAAGGGCGAAATTTCTTATAGGGATATTTTAGATGCGGTTGATGAAAATACGGCTATGGTCAGTATGATGCTTGTAAACAACGAAACGGGCTATATTCTGCCGGTTCAGAAAACTTTTGAAAAGATTAAAAAGCGTTTCCCCGATGTGCTAACCCATTGCGATGCAGTCCAAGGTTATATGAAAATGCCGGTTAATGTAAATCGTCTTTGTTGTGATTTCCTTTCGGTGAGTGGGCATAAAATCCATGCTTTTAAGGGTGTTGGAGCTTTGTATATCAAAAAGGGTTTGCACATTCCGCCATTTATAGTTGGAGGAGGGCAGGAAAATGGGCAGAGGAGTGGAACTGAAAGTGTTCCGCTTATCTATTCAATGGGTCTTGCGGTGCAATATCTTAACAATAGTATAAATCAGCGTTTTGAATATATAAATGGTCTTAAATCGGCTTTGGTGGAAAAACTTTCAAACCTTGATTTTGTGCATATAAATTCTGGAGTTGGAGAAGATTTTTTGCCTTATGTGGTTTCTTTTGCTGTGGAAAAAATAAAATCGGAAGTGCTATTACACTATCTTGAGAGCAAAGAAATTTATGTTTCGTCTGGTTCGGCTTGCTCCAAGGGCAAAAAAAGCGGTGTACTTTCCGAATTTAAAATTCCTGACAAGCTTGCCGACAGCACCATAAGGATTAGTTTTTGTAGCGAAAATATTATAGAAGATGTTGAAAAATTGGTGCAGGAAATTATTAATGCAAATAATACTTTGGCAAAATTAAAATAATATTATATATAGTATAAACGGAGGATAAATGTATGAATAAAATAATTTTATGTAAATATGGTGAAATTGCTCTTAAGGGTCTTAACAAGAAAAATTTTGAGATTTTGCTTGAAAAGAATGTCAAAAGAAGATTAAAAAAATATGACTGCAAATATTCAAGAGCCCAGTCCACTTTGTACATAGAGCCTACCAATCCTGATGAGGTTGATGAAATTGTAGAGCGTGTTTCCAAGGTTTTTGGCATTGCCAAAATTGCCAAGGCTGCCGCTTTTGACAAGGATTTTGACACACTCTGCCATGACGCTATTGAATATCTTTCGGACGAACTTGAAGATGTAAGAAGTTTTAAGGTTCAGGCAAAGCGTGCGGACAAGCAATATCCGCTTAAATCGCCTGAAATTGCTTGCGAACTGGGCGGAAGAATACTTGAAAAATTCCCGCACCTTACGGTTGACGTTAAAAATCCTCAGTTGGTTGTAAATGTAGAGATAAGAGAAAAGCACGCTTTTGTTCATGGTGGAAAGATTGACGGTGCGGGCGGTATTCCGGTTGGTTCAAGCGGAAATTCAATGCTTTTGTTGTCGGGTGGTATTGATTCGCCGGTTGCAGGCGTTATGATGGCAAAACGTGGAGTTGTAATTTCGGCTATTCACTTTGAAGCACCCCCCTATACCTCCGAAAGGGCAAGACTTAAGGTTGAAAAGCTTGCAAGCCTTATGACAGAATATTGCGGTGATATTAAATTTTTCTGTGTGCCATTCACTAAACTACAAGAGTTGTTAAGGGATAATTGCCCCGAAGAACTTTTTACTATTATAATGCGTCGCCTTATGCTGGAAATTGCTCAAAGAATATGCAAGAAAGAGGGAATTTGTTCGCTTATCACTGGTGAAAGCATAGGGCAGGTGGCAAGTCAAACCATGTATGCTTGCGTTTGTACCGATGCTGTTTGCAACATTCCGGTGTTCCGCCCAGTAATTGGCATGGACAAGTCGGAAATCGTGGAAATTTCAAGAAAAATAAACACTTTTGAAACCTCTATTGAACCGTATGAAGATTGTTGCACCGTGTTTACACCCAAGCATCCTAAAACCAAACCAATTCTTGAGGAGGTTGAAAAAGCACAGGCAGGTTTCGATTTTGAACCTTTTATAGAAGAAGCTGTCGAACAAACTCAGATTAAAATTATTCGTAGAAAAGACTAAATTATTATTTAAAAATATATAAAAAATTATATATTTTTTAGGCTGATTTTGTTTTTATAGGCTTTTAAGGCACTTTTTCAACAAAATATAAATTGTTATTTGTTTTAGCAATTTAAAAAAACTTTTACGTTATGTTTGTAAAAACCGATGATATTTTCATTGAAAAAGGAGATGAATTTTGTGAAATGCGATATAAATAACAAATTGGTTACAAGAAAGCTTGACAAAGTCGCTTTTGATGTAGTAAAATATTTAGTAGAGAGTGGAAGCAAGATAAGCACCGCCGAAAGTTTGACCGGCGGACTTGTCAGCAAGTGCATAACCGATGTTGCGGGTTCGTCGGCTGTGTTTGAACTTGGTATCTGCTCTTATTCAAATAGAATTAAAACAAAAGTTCTTGGCGTTGACCCTGATGTTATAGATAAATATACAGAGGTAAGCTCGCAGACGGCTGTGCAGATGTGTAAAGGTGTTTTAAGTCTGTCGGATTCCGATTTTGCCGTGTCCACCACGGGAATTGCAGGTCCAACGGGCGGAAGCAAAGAAAAACCGGTTGGTACTGTTTATGTATGTGTTATGAATAAAAGTGGCGAATATATCTGCAGAAATCTTGAGCTTAATCTTGAAAAGGATTGCATTACAAGAGAGGATTTCCGTGTTCATACGGTTCTTAGGGCATTTTTAATGCTTGAAGAATTATTTGAAAGAGGTGAGCAGTAATGTCGATGTCCAATGAAGTTTCTTCCCTCCGCAAGCCGGATAAAACCAACTTCTTTATACGATTTCTACGCTATGTATTCCCTTGGAAAGGGGATAGCGGTCGGGAAGTGACAAGAAAAATTGCCTTTATAATGTCGGTTGGTATGTTTGGCTTTTCGCTTGGTCAGCTTAACGAATATATGAACATTTCTGACGATGACCTTGAATATATTTCGGAAATTCAAGGTTATGCTCCCGAATTTTCCGAGCAGGTCGACCTTACCGAAAACAAAGCCGACAACGATTCCAAACCTGAAAATCATCGTGAGGTTCAGGAGTGGTCGAAAGAATTGCTTGCAAAGTGTCCGAACCTTGTGGGATATATAAGTATCGACACTTTTTTAAATTCGTCAGGCAACAAGTATATTGATTATCCGGTTGTTCAATATACCGACAATGAATATTATCTCAAAAAGAATATATATGGCGATTATTATTATTCCGGAAGTATCTATGCGGATTATGTCGTTCCGATAGACGAAACAGGGCAGGCACAAAATATCGTGCTTTATGGACATAATGTGCGTGAACTTGGAGTAATGTTTACACATCTTACCGAATATAAATCAAGTGTGGACTTCCTTAAGAAAAACCCAATTATAAATTTTAATACAATTTATGATGAAGGCGAACGATATGTAATTTTTGGTTGCTTTGTTTCAACCTCTGACGAATCTCAGGACGGTGGCAATTTGTTTGACTACTGGAGATTTTTGAACTTTGATGACGGAGAATATTCGTTTGACAAATGGTTAAAGGGCATTAAGGCTCGTTCATGGTACAGCTGCGATATAGACCTAAATCCCGATGATGATTATCTTACCCTCTCTACCTGCACCAACGAAGCGGAAAATTTAAGATGGGTTATCGTGGCAAAGAAAATCACCGAAAAGGACGATGTGGACAAGATTATTAATTCTTATAAGGCTGTTCCCGATGAAGATATTTATTTTCCGAAAGAATGGGTCGACATCTGGGGCAACAAACCCGTTTGGAAAGGCTGGCTATATTAAAGCCACCATTAAGACAGTAAATTATTTTGATTATATAATCAGAATAAAATAAAAAATTTAATTTTCCGCACACACATTTGCGGAAATAGACTTCCCCCTTGCAGAAACTGGGGTTGTCGGAAAGGCTATGTGATAAAAAATGAAGCAGATTATAAAAACAGAGGTTGAAACTTTGGCAAAGGAAAAATTGGTTGAGGCTTCTGTAAAAAAATGCAGTGCTAAGGCTATTTTGTCTATCGTAAGTGCTTTGGCTGTATGCACCGCAGGAGTATTTGCGGTTTCCGGAAATATTCTTAAGAATGAAAAAGCTGCGACAGAATCTACCACACTCACCACCGAAACAATCAGTGAGCAATTTACAGTGACTTCAGATGAAGACAAGGTTACTACAGATTCTTCTGTGACGTTTGATATGGACACGTATAAAGCAGTAACAACAATTTCAGGTCAGCTTAATTGGTGGAAAGCAGGAGTTGAAGAATACGCTCTTGCCGACCTTGAAGATACCAAAACTGAACATAAGAAAAAGGCAGAAAAGCAGACTACGACCACAACAACACCGACTTCAACAACAACGACCACTGAAAAAACCACAACTACTACAACCACAACAGCAAAACCCGAACAAACCGTAAGTTATGAACTTACAAGTTGGGAAGATGGTGGTTGCTATATGTACACAACCAAAAAGGTTTATGCTTACACAAGCCCTGATACAAAAGCAAGCGATTTGGGATATTTCCCCAAAAATTCAACCGTTTGGGCTGTGGGCGATACCAACAACGGCTACTATGTGCTTGATATAAACGGAACTCAAGGTTTTGTGGACAAAAATGCCCTTACCTTTGACGACCCTTATCAGCAGAATTATGTAGTAGAAAATAATACCAATAATAACAGCAACAACAATAATAACAGTAATCAGCAAAAGCAGGAGGAAAACGCTCCTACAGTTTATACCACCGATACAATAAGCTATACAGATGAAGAATTTGAAATGCTTACATATGTATTGGCAGGTGAAGTTGGCGGTTGCTCGGAAGAAAGTGTTATTGCGGTTACAAATGTTATTATAAACAGGGTTAAATCCTCCTCTTTCCCTAACTCCATTGAGGGTGTTCTTACCCAGAAAAGCCAGTTCTCGGCACTTAGAAACTACTACAACCATTATAGAACCCCCGATAATACAATTATTTCCGGAGCTAAAAAGGCTCTTGACGGAGAGGATAACAGCGGTGGAGCGTTGTTCTACTATGCACCAAGATATTGCTCGGCATCTACTGCAAGATATTTTGAGCAAAAGGAATTTTGCCTTGAGCTTGACAATCAGAGATATTTTAAGTAATAAAATATATTTTAAACTGTCGCAAAAATGCGACAGTTTTTTTGTATCTTAACTTTTGAGGACTATAAAATATTGTTATTAATTTTTTATGAAAAAAATAAAAAATATATTGACAAATATCCAAAAATATGTTATAATAAAAAAAGAAAGAAAAGTTTGTTGTCTTTCAAAAGTAGGTGTTTGTTCAGCCTTTAAATGACATCTTTCAAAAGTAGGTGTTTGTTCAGCCTTTAAATGACATCTTTCAAAAGTAGGTGTTTGTTCAGCCTTTAAATGACATCTTTAAACTGAAAGGGTTGTTGTTTAACAGCCTTTTCTTTTTTGAGAAAGGTACAAATAATTATGAATTTATCTTTATACACTGTTGATGATGATTATGTGTCTTATCTTACTAAATTTGATGATAAAGTAGCACAAAATAAAGTTGAATCAAGAAAACAGACACGAAAATATGTAGGGGTTTTATTTGAAATTAATAATTTAAAATATTTTGTTAATTTATCTTCTTATAAACCTAAACATGATAAAATTAGAGAAAGCCTTGATTTTATTAAAATAGAAAATTATGCTGTAATAAATTTAAATAATATGATTCCTGTAATAGACAACGTTTATCATCGTGTGGAATTTAAGGACGAAAAAGATATTAATTATAAAAAGCTTTTACTTAAGGAATATAATATTATTAAGAAAAAATCTAAAAATATAGTTAAGCAAGCAAAACTTGTTTATAATCATAAAATAAAAGAAGGCAATGATACTTCATTAGCAAGACGCTGTTGTGACTTTATAAAATTAGAACAATCGGCAAAAAAATATGAAAAAGAAATTATTTGTTCTAATCTGTAATACATAATTTAGATAATCCCTTACTTTTTTATAGGTAAGGGATTGTTTTTTAGGGGACTGGTCAATTTGTGTTGCCCCAAAATATATAAATTACTTAAAAAGTCTTGTGTGTTTCCCCGCCGTAGGCGGGGAAACACTACAAAAAACTATAAACAACTCTTTTAGCAAGTCCTGCCTTTTTTTGTATCTTGACTTTTTGCGGGATTTATGCTATAATAAACTTATATTCACTATACGGATATAAAAAGGGGAAATAAAAAAATGCAAAAAGAAGGATTAATTTTAAAAATAATAAAATGTATAACATTTAAAAATATGGCAATAGCAACCACCATTGTTGGGGTGGGTGCTGTTGCAACTATTGGTGTTCATAATGCCACCGCTGATAAAATAAGTGACAGTTCAAAGGCTGAAACAAGCACTACTACAACCCAAAAATCTGAAAGCAAAAAAAAATCTGAAAAAACTGTGGTATCACAAACCGAAAAATCTAAAGAAAAGCAACCCGAAATTCAGAAAATCAAGTTTGAAAAATTGTGGAAAGCGGGTGCGGAAGAATATAATCTTATAAGCGATAAATGGTATGACAACGAGGACGGCGGACAATCCTTTGATGATATGTTGCTTCAGGGATATGATTTTGTTGTGCCATATCCTGACGACTACACAACCATTTATCTTCCCGATTGGGGCGATAGCTATAATGTCGGCACAAGAGATATTTCACAGGAATATTATTTTATACGCAATATTGACACAGGAGCGACCTGCACCGTGGACGGCTACACCGCTATGTGCATGATACTTGCTGGCGAAGTTGGCTCGGGTTGGAGCATGGAGGCACTTAAGGCTCAGGCTGTCAGTGCGTATACCTATTTGAGATACTGCGATGCCTGTGGCATTATTCCCAGTCTTGGGCTTAAAAACAACTATGATGATAAAATAAGATATGCGGTTGAATCGGTTGAGGGACAGTGTATTTATTATAACGGCGGTATTATCAATGCGGTGTTTTCTGCCTCCTCGGCAGGAATTACCACGGCAAGCAGTGATGTATGGGGCGGATATCAGCCTTATTTACAGGCTGTTTACAGCGAATACGACCAATACGACCCCAACTATGGCATTAAAACAAGTTTTTTAGCTGAAGATATAAAAAATACTATAAAAGAAAAATGGGATATAGATTTAGGGGACGACCCAACCCAATGGTTTAAAATTGATTCTGTATACAGCGGAAAGTATGTAAGAGAAATGTCGGTTGGCGGATTTACCCATATAAATGGACAACGAATAACTGGAAATATGTTCCGCAGTCAGATTGTTGGAAGCAGATATATTAAATCTCCTGCCTTTGCAATAACCTATTCGGACGGAACATTTACCTTTGTTTCTTACGGTTTTGGGCATGGCGTTGGTCTTAGCCAATGGGGAGCAAATCTCTATGCAATTTATGGCGGTTATTCCTATGACCAAATTTTAAGGCATTATTATGTTGATACATATATTGCAGTTTCCGACCAAAACGAAAAGGCAATTCAGCGTGCCGAGGCAACCAAAGAAGAACTTGAAAGAGAAATGGAGCAGGCAAAGCAGGACGAGCTTATGAATTCTTTGCTTGATGAAAGCAGTGAGGAAGATTTAGAGAATAATTCTGAAATTAATTCAAGTAATATTGCAAGTAATTTTGATAGTACCCAAAGTTCTGAAAACTTGGATAGTAACTTGGATAGTATAGATAATACAAATAGTGATGAATTTTTAGACGACACAGAAAATTTAGATGTTACAAATAGCATTGATAGTGTTGATAATATATATAGTGCAGATAGCATTGATAATACAAACGATACTCAAAGTGTAAACGAAAGTGAGGAATAATAAAATGTCACTTAAATTTAAATCGGGCAGGCAAATTGTGCTTGCCTCCGCCTCTCCACGGCGAAAGGAACTTTTAAGTTTTATAACCGATGATTTTGGGATAGTGCCAAGCAATGCAGATGAAAATATTAGTGAAAGCGATCCCGAAAAACTGGTTATGAAGCTTGCCCGCCTGAAAGCCGAACAGGTTGCACAGGATTACAGCGATAGCATTGTAATTGGTGCGGACACCCTTGTTTTCTGCAATGAAAAGCCGCTTGGAAAACCGGACGGAAGGCGGGGTGCGTTTGAAATGCTTAAAAATCTTGCGGGAAAAGTCCACAAGGTTATAACAGGAGTTTGCATTGTTTGTGGGCAGGAAAACAAAATTGTCAATTTTGCGGAAGTATCCGAGGTTAAGTTTCGCAATTTAAGCAATGAGGAAATTTTGGAATATATACAGTTGGAAAAGCCGTTTGATATGGCAGGGGCATATGCAATACAAAGTTATGGCGGACTGCTTGCCGAGTGGGTGCATGGAGATTTTAATAATATAATTGGACTTCCCGTGTGCAGGCTTGCGAAAGAGTTGAATAAATTTAATTAAAATAGTCGTGGGTGTTTATCTCATCAAGTTTTGGAAAAACAGTAAGTTGATTGTTTCCGTCCACGGTGGCAAGAATAATACGGTTTGGTTTGGGATAGCCTTGTTTGGAAAGATTATCCGAAAGCCATTTTAAATTGTTTCCTGTGAATTTTAAATTTTTCTCTTTTACCACCCCGTCAAGAATAACCACCTTTGGAGGAACTTCCGAAGCAACATCAACCGATAAATCTTTTGGAGTGGCGGGGCGTTCGCTTGAAACAGGCATAAAAGAAATTTGACCGTTGCTCTCCAACACGGCATATTTCACTTTGGATATATCAAAATAACCGGCACTTCTTGCACAGCTTAGCAGTTCGTTTATTTCAATTTTGGCGGCTTTCAAATTTTTGTCATAGATTTTGCCATTATCAATAAGCATAAGCGTTTGCCCCGAAAACAATTTTTTAATTTTTTCGCTGTGTACGGTAAGCAGGGAAATTAAAACCACAATAAGTCCATAAATTATAAGCGAAAAAAGTTTATATACAGCTTGTTTTCCGTCATCGGAAATGGCAAGGTCGGCGGCAATCGAGCCAATGGTTATTCCGTTTACATAGTCAAACAAATTAAGCTGAGAAACCTGACGGTTGCCGAGCAGTTTGGTTATAAGAAACATGGCAAGTATCGAAACAATTGAAAAAATCAGCGATTTTAAAATCAAACTAAACATATTTTATCACCTTTAAACATTATAAAAATCAAATAAGTTTTTCTGTGGATAACAGAGAAACAAACAACAAAAGTATCTTTTATAGATTGTGAATTTTTTTTAAAATTATTCGCTTTTTGTCATTATTACAATAAAAGCATATAATGATAAAGGGGTGAATATTTTGAACAGATTTTGTAACGGCTGCGGATACGGTGAAAAGCTTAACATTATTTGTGCGTCTATTGCAAATGCAATTTGTCAGGATTTAAGCTGTGATGAAATTGAACTTATAAGTTCAATGCTTCAAGTAATAGGCGAATCAATGAGCGTGATAGCATCTTCAAGACAGATTTGCGGAAATTGTGAATCGCCGGAAACGCAAGTAAATTAAAATTTTAAAACAAAGGCAGGATTTTTTTTATGAACAAACCCGAACAAAGTAAAATTAGAAATTTTTGTATTATAGCACATATTGATCACGGCAAAAGCACTCTTGCCGACCGTATGTTGGAGCTTACCCAATCGGTTGAACTGCGTGAAATGGAAAATCAGCTGTTGGACAATATGGATATTGAACGTGAAAGAGGAATTACAATAAAAGCCCGTGCGGTGCGAATGAATTATGTTGCAAAGGACGGAGAAACATATACTTTTAATCTTATTGACACTCCCGGACACGTCGACTTTAACTATGAAGTTTCCCGTTCGCTTGCCGCCTGCGAGGGGGCAATTTTGGTTGTGGACGCTTCTCAAGGTATTGAGGCACAAACCCTTGCCAACACCTATCTTGCAATTGAACATGACCTTGAGGTTCTGCCGGTTGTAAACAAAATTGACCTGCCCAGTGCCGACCCCGACAACGTATGCAACGAAATTGAAAATGTCATTGGTATTCCTGCAATGGACGCTCCAAGAATTTCAGCTAAGGCGGGAATTAACATACAGGAGGTTTTGGAGAGGGTTGTAACCGATATTCCTGCTCCAAAAGGAGATGTCAATGCACCTCTTAAAGCACTTATCTTTGACAGCTACTACGACCAGT